>CAZLDE010000063.1:0-8536 GCA_964558215.1 uncultured Thermoplasmatales archaeon | reverse complement strand
TTTAAAAACATATCTCTCGTAGAACCATCCTACGCACTTCACCTTTCATTTATGATTAATTTTTTTTATTGCTCCGATTTCATGATAGCATCGTTTCGTGGGTATTTATACCGGTATTTTACCAAAACGAACAATTCACTCCTAAGATATATAAGAGATATCCAGCAAAGACTGTACCACCGAGATGGAGAGTAGGAAGAGAAAATGGTTGGAGAAAAACGAAGGAGCCCAAAACAGTTCTCAAAGAAAAAAAACTCTTCGCTGCTGGTTCTTCTCCTGACAGTAAGTCTCCTGCTTGGAAACAACCTGATTGTCTCAGCGCAACGACCAGTCCAAATAGAGGTTTCTGAGAATATCCTGCGGTACACCTTTTTTTTCGACCCACCGTGCATCACTGAAGTACTCCTTAACAATCAGACGTTCACACAAATAGAGATGGCTGATTGTTTCTCCACTGCAACCCCCGGGTCACCAATCTTACCTGTGTATCGCACCTTACTGCTCCTCCCAAAGGACCATTCCATAGAAACCATCCAGGTCACCACTCAAAACCCACAGAACCTTCCTGTGGATGCAAAAAACAAACCAATTATTCCCGAGCAAGAATTCATCAGAATCGGCATGGACGAACAACCAGAATTCATCATGAATGACACCCTGTATTCACGATCCAGCCCCCTCTTTGAAAACAGGTACGAGAATGGAGGCATAGGGTACTGCCGTGGCTATGCACTGCTTACCTTGTATTTGTATCCCATCCAATATGTGCCAGGTACAGGAATGCTGACCTACTCCCCAGAGATGACTATCACACTCACCCTGCAGCAACCACTTGACCAACACACAGACATGAACCATACATACTATCGTTCTAGTGACACAGACGAAGCACTCATCAGAGAGATGGTTGCAAACCCGACCATTCTTTCCACCTATGACTCCCCTGAAGAAACCATCTTCGATGAAACAGGTGGTTCTGACCAAGAGGTTCCACTTTCAAACTACTCATCAGAGGATGAGGGACGATTAGAGGGAGATTACACCGGTGGTCTGTGCAGTCCACTTGAACAGTACCAGTACGTCATCATCACCAGCGACAGCCTGAAACAGACAACCGGCTACCCATACAACTGGTCATCCCTGATTGCTCATCGGAACACTTACAATACTCTTAATGGAACCATCGTCACCGTCCAAGAAATCGAATCATGTCAAGATTACTGGAACAGCACTCCGACGTTCAACGACAGCCAAGCCCGCATCAGAGAATTCTGCAAAGACGCCTATCTTGACTGGGGGACAGACTACATCATCCTTGGCGGGGACTGGGACAGTACCGCAAGCCATCAGATTGTCCCCTACCGATTGTTCACCGATCGTGAAGAAACAGAGACCTACAACACCATGGCCTGCGACAAATACTACAGTCATCTGGATGGAACCTGGTATTACAGCGCACAAGGCATCTGGGGCGGGGGACGCGGCAGTGGGGTCAACGACTATTACGCAGAACTGTACGTCGGAAGAATCGCGGCATACAATGCTTCCATGGTCTCCAACGCGGTGCAGAAAATCATCTGGTACGACCTTGTCGCGTCCGGCGACTGGCTCTCACAGGTCTCATTCCTGGGGGGAAACCTTGGATGGAGCGTGACAGCCAAACAATACATGGAAGAACTCCGACTGGGTAGTGACACCTACCGGTCGTTCACGGGATTTGAAGAATGGAACAGCGCTCATCCAGACGACCTCCTTGACACCTCTGAGCAACTCTACCATGCAGATGTCGGAAGCACCTATAAGACGTATTTCTCCAACTCCATCTCAAATGACAACGCCTCCATCGTCAACCATCTTGATCACAGTGATTATAACTCCCCATTTGGGCTGACTAACTGGTTGTACCGGTACAACACCAAACCCTTCTTCGGATACACCCAGGGATGTCTCGCTGGTCGGTTCCATGCGGGATACGCGGGATCAGAACAACTCATGTGTCGTCACCCTGATCGACATGCCTTTGCCTTGGTGTTAAACACCGGATATGGATATGGAAGCTCTGGTTCGACCAACGGACCAAGTCAATACATCCACTGCTATTTCTATGATTATTTCTTCAACAACCAATCAAACAATCAGAACAACTGGCATCTGGGGAAAGCATTTGCCTATGCGAACCAGAAAATGAGCGCACGAATCGACATCTCAAGCCATGCCTGGTGCTACGCCTGGTACAGCGCCCATTTCTTCGGCGATCCCGCGCAGCTCTTACGGATCCAGGATGCTGACGCAGAAAATATTTCCATCACCAATGAAAACCCATCAAACACAGCGACCAATGTGCCGATAAACACGACCGCTCTGATTGTGACGATCCAACACTCCCAAGGTCATGTTTTTACTTTAACAATTACGACGGTTCCCCCCATAGGAAACAGCACCCACCATGATGTTCTGAATGGAACAAAAACCTGCAACATCACTGGACTCACCTACGAGACGACCTATTATTGGTCTGTGAACGTCACCGATGGAACCAGCTGGAACAACAAAACCTACCAGTTCACCACAGAAGATGCACCAGTAAACAACCCACCCCTGGTCACAGACCCCCTCCCCGCAGAGAATGCAACAGAGATTCCCCTGAACACCACAGTTCTTACCATTCAGATCCAAGACCCAGAATCAGACCCATTCACCTGGATGATCACCACCTCCCCAGACATCGGATCACACCAAGAAACCAATGCGACGAATGGGACGAAACAGTGCCCCATCACCGGGCTGGTTCCTTCAACCTCCTACACCTGGTTTGTCAACGTCACAGACGGACAGCACTGGACGAATCATTCCTACCTATTCACCACAGAACACACTGATTCCACACCTCCACAGATCATCAACATCACACTGAAAACATCAGACCCAATCGACATCCAACCTGGGTTCGGCTGGGAAAACATCTCCTGCATCGTCATCGATGACTTTTCTGTCGACACCGTTCTTCTGAACATCACCTCCCCAAATAGCACAACGATATGTGTACTGATGCAGCAGATCACCAGCTCAGCTGTCTATTATTACAATACTACCCTGACTCACTATGGGAACTACACCTATCACCTCTGGGCAAATGACACGAGTAACAATCAAATCAATTCAAATACTTCAAGTTTCACACTCTCCCCGAACTGGGATATCGACACGGATGGCAACTGCTCACTCATGGACCTGGTCTTTGTCGCAAACAAATACGCACAAAGCGGTTCCCCGGGGTGGATACGAGAGGACATCGACAATAATGGCGCCATCGAAGTTTTTGATTTAGTCCTGCTCTCCAACCAGTACGGAAACTCCTGGTAAAGGCGTTTTCACCCTGAAAAACGATAAAAAACGAAGAAAAATATAAAAAGCAGGTCTTCTATCTTTTTTTTAATATATAAATATCAATGGAGGAAAAAAATATCTATTTACAGGGAAAAAAATTAACCAAGTAAGGGGGAATTGGTTAAATGGAGAACCTATGTGGTATATCATCGTAGGATTACTCGGACTTATCTACGTATTCCTAAACACCATTATTCCACACCAGGGCATCATCGGAACCTACCTACTCAATCCCGTCCTCTGGATTCTCCTTGCGATCGTGACTCTGCTTATCGCATCCAAAGACGGCCTGTCCATCCTACGGTTCTCCCGAGTACGACGATGGTACCTCGGAAACTCCCCGCTGCAAGCAGGACTGCTCATCGGCGGGTTCCAGGTTGCACTGCTCATCATCGTAGGATTATTCGGCGGTTTTGGCACAAGCCCCTATTCTTTCAGCCCCTTCTCCATTCTCACCAACCTCTTCTATATCAGCGCATTTCTCCTTGGAACCGAAATCAGCAGAGCATATCTCATCAAACGAGGCGCCCACACAAAACGATACACGACCCTGATCATCGGCCTGACCACACTTCTGTATGTGCTCTTACAGCTGACCCCAAGCCAGCTCACCCAGCTCCAAACCGCAGAAACCACAGCCCTGCTTGAATTCATCGGAAAAGTCTTGATCACCAGCATCGCCATGAACCTCCTTGCCTCCTATCTCTCCTACATGGGTGGAGCGACCGCCTCCATAGCCTACACCGGGACACTCCTTGCCTTCGAATGGTTCTCACCACTCCTCCCCAACCCACACTGGACGATCCTTGCACTCGTCGGCACCATCGCACCAGCCATCGGATTTACCATCATCCAAAGCTCCATACGAGAACCAGGACAACAGAAGAAAAAACGACATAAAACAAAAGGAAGCGAACAAGGATGGACCGCGGTTGCTATCTTCAGCGTCATCATGGTGTTCTTCTCCTTCGGCTACCTCGGGGTCAAACCAACTGTGATTTACAGCGGCAGCATGAACCCAACCGTCGAGGTCGGCGACATCGTCCTCATACAAAAAGTAGACACAACCAGCATTCAACCAGGCGACATCATTCAATTCTACCAAGATAACGTCACCGTAATCCACCGAGTCGTCCGTACCACAGAATCAGACGGGCAGAAACACTTCATCACCAAAGGAGACGCCAACGATGACCCTGATTTCAAACCAGTCCCCCTGAATTACGTCTTAGGAAAATCAGTCTTCACCATCCCGAAACTCGGATGGATACAAATCTTCATCAAAAGCATCATCAACAAAATAGGACTCCAAATGTAAGAAGGGAAAAAACCATGAAAAAAACAATCTCCAGCACAGAGCGAAAAACAAGCAAAAAAATAAGGTACACCTCTCTCATCCTCCTAGGAGTCCTCCTCATTTTCTTTTTCTACTTCACATTAAGCGCATACGGAGTCTATCAAACCCCCAGCTCCCAAAAAATCACCACCACGATCCTCCGGTACCAACACCTCGGCAGATACGACTACATCGCAGCACTGAAAAACAACACCGTCTACGACAATAAGACCACGCTACGTCCCGGTGAAGGAGTCTTCTTCAAACAACTCATCAGAAACATCACTGCCACGTTCTCCTACAGTTTCCAAATCGACACAAACGCATCTATCTCAGGGAACTACTCAGTCGATGCGGTGATCCAAACTAACCTCTGGTCGAAAACCTACCCGCTCATCCCCCGGACCTCCTTTAAAGACGAAGGGAAAAACGCCTATGTCACCGTCTCCTTTCCCCTAGACTATGCCTTCTATGATTCCATCCTGACAAAAATAAACGATGAAACCGGTGTGCTGGCTCAAAACCCTCTGCTGCTGATACGCAGCTCGGTTTCAATTCTTGCCACCACAGCAAACAATACCGTCTCAAGCTATTTTTCCCCAAGCATCAATGCAACCCTTAATCAGAAAACCCTGGAGATCTCCGAAGACCTCTCCATAAACCAGCCGGGATCACTGACGAAAACCTCCACGATCATAGACCCTGACCTTTCCAGCCAACGCTTGTTCTGGACTATTCTCTCCTTTATTTCAGTTGTTGGAATCAGCATCCTAGGGTTTCTGCTCATCCGCAGCAGCCCTCAAATAAATCATCATGACAAAGAACTACGGAAAATGAAGAAAAAATATGGGGAATGGATCGTTGAGACCAGCACCTATCCAGAGAACATACTTTACAAAAAAATCATGATACCAAGCCTTGAAGACCTCTCAAAAGTCAGTGAAGAACTTGGAAAACCAATTCTTTTGTATGCAGCACCAGACACATCAAACCATCGATTCTACATCCTGGACCAGACAACCATGTACGAATACCTACTCCTCCCCAAAGAAAAGAAAGTTACACAACACATGACCTCTCCACCTCAACGGGAAGAAAAACACACCTCGCCCTCAGAGTAAATACACTTCTACCCCTAAACCACTCTCAGGTTAGTGATAAATGTGATAGAACAAAAAAATAAATCTTTAAATAGGATTCACACATGAGGCACAATCTATGCAGTACAAACAATTCAATAATAAAGTCATCGTACGAGTTGATAAAGGAGAAGAACTCGTCGAATCCTTAAAAACCCTCTGCAAAACCCTGGACATTAGCCTTGGATCAATCATAGGGATTGGTGCCACAGACAAAGTCACAGTCGGACTGATGAACACCAAGACACAGAAATACCAGTCAAAAGAGTTCACCGGGGACCATGAGATCGCTCCTTTAATCGGAAACATCACCCGGATGAATGGTGAGGTGTACCTACATCTGCATGTCACCATCTGCAACGTCGAACACAAGGCAATGGGTGGTCATCTGACCTCAGCTCTCATCAGCGCGACCTTCGAAGGAGTCATCGACGTCATCGACGGACACGTCAACAGAGAATACGACAACGAAGTCGGGCTCAACCTCCTCAAACTCTAATCCTTCCTCAAAACGCAAAAATACCTCTTTTTTTAAACGGCTGGGAAAGCAATCGCGCTGAAACCTTCAGAGACAGAAACAACATACTGCCTTCCAACGCCAAGAGCAGCAGGCACAGAGGGAGAATCGAAAAGGAGGAAGCACTCCGCAGCAGATTCATCCCTGCTCCAACGACACTAAGCAGCACAAAAAGAATCATCGCGACACTATACAACAACAGGATATCTGATTTCTTCCCGACGTATTTCACCCCAAGAGGTATCGCAAGGATGACTGCGGCAAGGAACGAAAAACAAAGGAACCAGAACAGGAACAAGAGGTCATCACCCCCAAGGAAAATAGGGATGACGGCAAGAAATGGTAACGTGGTCAGAAAACACAGGATGAGTGCCAGAGCCTTCCCATAGACAATCGTGTCATTTCGCAGGGGAAGATTCCGCAAAACCCACATGGTTTTCTCTTCAGTAAGAAACAGGTTCAACGCTGGAAAAACCGCAGCGTACATGACCACGATGTAGCAACCCAGGAACACGAACAACGAAGGAAGAAAACCACCGACATACCGCTGCAAAGACTCCGGGATGAACAAATCAGTTCCATACAGAAACAGATACCCGGTTCCCACAGCGGTGACAAGGGACATCGAGATAAAACTAAAGAAAAGACGCTCCCGCCAAATCCCAGTAACCTCCCGGAGAAACAAGGTATAAAGAATACCGCGGGGACGAACCTGCGCCCTTTCACTGGTTCGTTCTTTACGTTTGACATATCGATAGGAATCCAGGGGATGAGACATGCTCCAGAAACAATGAATCACCGCAAGCGGAAGCATACCAGCAACAAACCACAGGCTCTGAGATGCATAGAAAAACAAAAGCAACAGAATCGTTGGTATCATCCGGTACTGTTTATCTGAGAAGAAATGAAGACACAGGGAGCACCCCAGAAGAACCGCGATGAAGACGTTGATGCTAAAAAGACAGTACTCCACCACATACGTCAGAGGGATCCGAAGCAGATGCAGCACCCCGAGATACACCAACGAAAACGAAAACCAAATCACCATGTTGACCGTCACAATGACAAGAATAATGTTCCCAACGGTCCTTTGGTGAGACACCTGGGTTGAGAGCACGTAGGATGCTTGAGGAGAGGAGATGAAAAGCGTATGCAGATCAGAAGCAGATTTCATCAGCAGTAAGAAAAACACGGCAAAGAAGACATCCATGAAGTTAAACGATAACTCCGTGTTTAGCACGAAGAACGTAAGGAACGCGAACATCACTAAGGAGAAAAAGATCATCGCGGAGAAAAAAGCATACAGAAGAGGGGAGGTTTTCATTTTACCCTGAAGGTTCCTGAAAATCTCTCGAAGAAGAAGGCGACTTGTTTCAAACATGCAATCCTAACACCCTCACGGTATGTTGAAAACAAGCAACGTTATATAATGATATCGGAGCAGACAAGACCGGCTGATATCAGAAACAATCTGCTTTGGAAAACCACAACAAACCGTTTAAATAAGCTCTTTAAATTTCCGTGCATCAGGATTGACAATGTTTTGCTTTTTGATGTCAAAAAGCGTCTCGACAAGATCGATCTTTTGAAATGTATCAGGGTACATCGTCTTTACAAGCTCACTAAATTTCTTCGCATGGATGATATCTGGGGCAAGAAACGTAGTTATCCAATCGTACTCCCCATGGACATAGGAACTTGTCTCAATCGTAATCCCAAGCTTTGCGACGACATCCTCGAAATCCCGTGAGAGAAGAATATCGACAATCTTCTGATTGATCTTCTGAGCGTTCCGCTTCATCAGAAGTGTGTAATGTCTCTTCTCTAAAAACGAGTTATCCACGATAGCGGTATAACCCCACACGATTTTTTCTTTCTCCAGATTCTTGATAATCCGCCAGACCTTCTGACGAGAAAAACCACAGTCTTTAGCGAACAAATCAAGATTTTCCATACAGTTTTTTTGAAGATGGTCAATGACCTTTCTCTCATCAATCTCGATTTGTTTCTTACTTGATTTTGTCATAAGTTCTCTCCGAATTGTATTGATTCATAATACATCCATCCTTAAAAACATATCCTTGTGCAAACAAACGTAACGCTTAGGGATTAAAGATTTGATGTTTTGAAATCTTTAATGTTTCATTCTGTCCCCTC
>CAZLDE010000062.1:0-8724 GCA_964558215.1 uncultured Thermoplasmatales archaeon | reverse complement strand
CGTCGTGGCCATTGAACCGTTTGCGACGAACGGGGCGGGCCATGTCATCAGCGGAGAGGGTAGCAATATTTACCTCTGCAAAGATACAATTAAAACAAGGTTTATTCGTGATAATAAAACAAAAGTCCTCTACAAAAAAATAAAAACACGTTTCGGTACACTTCCCTTTGCTCAGAGATGGTGCCATGACTTGTTCCCAAAGGATGAGATCGGGATGAAAAAACTTTCGTTCTTAGGCATGATGAAGCATTACCCACAGCTCCTTGAGGCAAAGGCGGGAATCGTGACACAGAAGGAACATACGGTGATTGTACGGGAAGATGGATGTGAGGTGATAACATAAAATCAGCAAAGAACAACAGCAAGAATGATGTTAAAATCATTCAACTTGAGGAGCTTAGTTGGAAACAGCTGGATGCATATGATCGCGCAAAGACAATAATGTTTATCCCCTTCAGTCCTCTAGAGGAACATGGCCCTCATTTACCAATTGGAACCGATTTGCTCACTGCACGGGACGCGGCAAAAGAAGCGATTCGGATGATACATAAAACAAAACCCGAACTCAGTAACATTCTGTTCCCAGCAATCCCTCTGGGGTTTTCAAAGATGGCATCTGATTTTCCTGGTACGGTATCGACACAAGTCAAAGCCTTAAAATCAATTGTTTTTGATGTATGCAGCTCCCTGGCGCGATTCAAGTTCAAATATTTTGTTATCTGCACGTTTCATATGGACCTTGGACATCTCAAAGCAATCTATGGTGGGATGAATAAAGCAATGAAAACCTATGACATCCACATCATCGAACCCTGGGGACCATATTTCTACAACAAAGAAGTAGAAAAACGGGAACCTCAGGTTGGGTTTGACACAAAAAAGGAGGTTCATGCATGTTTCCGTGAAACCTCGCTTATGAACTATCAATACCCCTATCTTGTGGATCCCTCGTATAAGGATCTGCAGAGCATTTATCGGGATTTGTATTCACCCCGGGTGATAGGGAAAACATTCAAGGAGATTGGGATAACCGAGGGATATGTCGGCAGTCCGGCCCGGGCTGATAGCGATTATGGACGATGGTATTTCCAACAAATCGTTGAGACAATCGCACAAGCAGCAGTCGATATGGTTGAGGGGAAGAAAACACCCCCGCTTCCAAAACAGATCCAATTGCTCATGCGGTCTATGTTCTGGGTAAAATAAGTCGTTCTTAGGGAATCCGGTAGGTCCCATCACCCTGGTATGTGAGCGTTGAATGGAACAACCAATTATAAAACCCACCGGAACGAATGAACCGACACACTTGGTCTACGGTAAAACCATAGGAGAACAATCGAAAGGCACGAATCGAGGTTCTGCTGTTTGCCCAAAAAACCGTGTTTTGGGACCAGCCTATATAAACGCTTGCTCCTGCGTCAAGAAACTTTTCCGCCATTGAGTCGTCATATAAGGCATAACAGGTCGCCATATAAACAAGCGAGTCCGGGAACTGTTTTTCCATATAGTAGTGCTCTATGAACGCAGGGGTGAATGCCACAAAACCTTGATCCCCAACCATGCCTTTGACGATGAGGTGGTTTTCTATTTCATACGTGTACTGTGTCTCTGTTTCATTTGTCCAATGCTCCCCGGTCGCAATGACGACAGCATCAGCTTGGGAATCACCATCCACATCAAAATATCCTGCATGGGTGTTCATGTAGATGATAGAGGCAGAAAGGTTATTTTTAATATAAGATACGTCCACCGCTTGGTTTGCGAGATATTCAATCGAATAATCACGGTTCAACAGAATGCTGATGATGCGTTGACAATGATGATGGCCATACATTGATTCAGCGGGATTAAGGACGACTGCGGTCTTGTTTGACGAACCAGTGTACATCTCATGAAAAAGAGGACTAAGTAGGTTTCTGTCACAATCTTCAGATATATCGAAAGGATCCAGAAGAACAACCGATGATCCATCCAGAAATTTCACCGTTATTGAGTTCTGAATGCAGGTTGCGTAGTCGATGAACGGATGGTGGTTGAACCAAGATACAAGCAGAGGCAGTCGCGGGGAATCATGCAGTACTGAATTTTTTCCATCCTGTATCATCTGTATTCCTTGCTGGATGATTGCATCAGTAGATTGTGGAGAAAAGTAATCAGGGTCGTGGTCTTGGAATTGGGCCTGAAGTGGGAACCCACCACCAATGAGAAGAAGGAAAAGAACCATGGATAGCAGTTGTATTCTCAGGTGGAAGCTCATAATCGTATTAGTAAACATTCCTCAGAAATATATTTAAATATATCGGATAAGAAATAAAAAAGAGAAAAAAGGTTTAGAGGTAGAATCCCCCTGGTGAGAGCCCCTGTAAGACTTGATCCATGATGTTGTTCATGACTTCATCAATGTTCAGACATTGTATGATTCGTATCGTGAATACAACGACAATAAGTGCAATGACAAGTACGATCGGAATCATGACTATCGCAGTGATGACACAGGCGAAGGGGTTTGTGGTGTTCAAACCCAGTGGCAATGGTGTGTCCAATTGGTGTGCTGTTAGCCTTGGTTCTGCGTTGCGGATTTCATCGATGAATAGCGAAGGGTCGTTCTTCAGGCGGTTCAAATAGGTTTTGAACTCAGCAAGTGTCATACCATTCTGTTCAAGAAGTGCAGTGACCTGTGGATTTGAGCTAAGCGTTTTGAGGATTTTTGAGAAAAACTCAGGGTTTGCATTCAACATCTTCACGGTTCGGTCCAGCGCGTTATTCAGAGAAGGTTGTATGGGACTGAACAAATGAGAATTGAGTCCTTTCCCAAGATAGTATGAGTGGACTACTTGTTCTTCTTCTTTTTGGGTCGAGCGTTGGGTGCGAATCGCAAATAATGGCGATTCTCCTTTTTGTGTTGATTGCACAGTGCTTGTCCCAATTACTGAACTATATGAGGCAAGTACCAACAGAACAACTGCCGAAATGCTGATAACAAGGATTTTTTTCTTCATAATTCTTTCCCTAAAGAACTTATCGTTCAACCTGTATTTAATTGTTATCATCTGATAAAATCAAGCGATAGGAGGAAAAATAAAAAAGTGGCTTATTTTTGGGAGATATAATCCAAGAGGAAAAATTCCGTTGAATATATGCGTCGTTGTTGTTCTGAAGGCTCGGTAAACGTTCCACCCATAACCGCATCGCTGAACATATACGAGTCAACAACTACCACAAGCATTCCCCTAGCCCCCGTCGTCTGATTTATGACCTCAGTCATACTTGCATAGGTATCATTTTCATCATTCAGGAGGACCGGCGTCCCGCCAGCAACAGTAAGATATGGAGTGCTGATAGTTCCAATTTCTGAGCCACGCTCATTGAAACTTCTGTTATGGAACACCGATTGATGATCAGAATCAATCCCAATCCACATACCATAAGTACCGAGTAATTCATTTGCGGTGGACTGCGGGTTCATGATGCTGTCCATCAGCAAAATACGTCCTCCTTTTTCAAGGTAGGATGCTACCAACTGTAGCTCCAGGTCAGAAAATGATTGGTTCGGATTGATGAAAACAATCACATCAGAAGTGGCTGTCGCTTGTTCAAGAGAAGACCCCAAGGATGGAACATATCCAACCCGTTGTGTCCAAACAAAGAACGTCCCATAGTTACTACTGCTGCTGCCCAGCGATGCAGTGGGTTTTACGGAGATATTATACGAAGCATGCTGCTGATCAAACCAGACGGAGGGATACTCCTGCTGAGCCAAGGGAACCGGATATGCATGGTCTGCAAGGGAGAAACACAACGGTGCTGCAAGAGAAAAAGCAAGCAATCCGGCAAACAGCGACATCCATAGGATCATGTATTTGTGTTGTCTCCTTAAAATAACGAACAGGGTGACAAGTGAAAGAACCATGATGAAAAGCAAAACAATGGTCAGATAGTCAGAGGTGTTTGTTCGATTCAAATAGTCCATTACACCAAGCGTAAACGAAGGATACCCATCAGTGAACAAACAGAAACTGGAAAACACCGTACTATCAGTGAACGCAACCACCCGTCCGTCACCATATTTAATAGCTGCTGCCTGCAGCAGGTAGCCGAATTCGGAGTCAGCTGAGGCAACCGATTCACGGAAAAAATTCTCCGTCGAATACGTACCCGGTTCACTTATGATCCTGTTTCCGATTATGATATTTTCTATGCGAGCTGAGGAAAGAACCGATGTTGGTTCCAGGGTACATGATGTCATGAAATCAAATCGGCTGACATGCCTGATGACCGGATGGGAGAAGAACGGATCAGGGGTGTAGACCGTAAGATTCCCAGTCCCAAGCTCATAGGTCGCATCGGTTTTAAACCGAAGACCGAACTCTTCTAAGACTTGATTGAGAAACGTATTCATCCCAAAAACATTGGTATGATCACCAATCAGATACAAACCACCACCGACTTCAACGAATGATTTAATGGATTGGACCTCCTCTGCCGAATAACTCTCCGTTGGGCATTTGAGAATAAGTATGTCATAATCAGAAAGCAGCTGAGAAGTCAAGGTAGTATTTGTATTGGTTGAAACCTGATAATGATAACCCAGCCATCGCGCCCATGAATAATAATTATAGGTAGAAAGCAGCCCGTACCAGTCGGTATCAAGAGGCCGTGTCGTATCCTCCCATTGACTATGATATTCATCGATGAGTACGCGACCGGGTTTCAATACACCGGGATCTGGATAGAGAACCATCGTTACAGCAGAAAAAATCAATAGAACCATCATCAATAAGGCAAAGAGATGTTTTTTTGAAAATTTCAATAAGGGTACCCCACAGGGTTGTTCTGTTTTGTCATTCAAAGGCAGCAGTTTCATTAAAAGGAGTGCTAAAGGAAGAAAACTAAGAGTCACAGACAAGGGGTCCCAGAAGATGGAAAGCTCGGTATTGATTTGATACAACGCAAGCAAACCAATAAAACGGAATAAGACGTATAGAACGCTGGTAATAAGGAAAATTACTATGTTTCGGAAAATCACTTTTTTATCAGAAAGCATGATTAAGAGAAGAAAGACCCCAAGAAACATATTCAAAACAAGGAAGCATCCGAGCTTCTCCCAAGTGATGGTCACCGCATAGGTCTGTTGCACGGTTTGTAGAAATAAAAGACCAGTATTCGTTGATGTCTTCAAGCCAAAGAGGTTGGCAAGCGGTGATAAGATAAAGATAAGAGCGTCAACGCGATGGCCATGAGAGACAACCGTCATGTAAAAAGGAAACATCAGCGTCTGAACAACAAGAACACTGCCTGAGAGCCCGACACCACAGATGATCACTTGTAGTTTTTTTTGTTTGTTAAAGAGGATTAAGAGCAGAAATCCAACAACAAGAATCAAAAACCCAAGATTGTAAGGGAAGGGAATGATCAGAAGAGCGGGAGCTATAGCAACAAGAATCAAAGCATATGTAACGTCCACATGAAGGGGAACACGATGCCACAACCCACCAATCATACAGAATATCCCAAGGACCACCAGAATTGCACCAATGAACAGGTTTGGAGGAGAAAACACAGGAATGAAAAACAACCAGCTTGCAGAAAGAAGGAACACACCAAGCCATAATAATTGCTTCATCATCGGTCACCCCGTAGGGGTAATTCCTCAAGAAGGTATTTGAGAAACAGGATGTTACCAGGCCAGTAGTCATAAATGGATTCAATGTTTTTATCAAGTAAATACTGGCTGTCGCTTATTACAAGCAGACCACCAGCTCCATGTTTGATAAAAACGACCAAATGAAAACTGATATCGCCCCAGGTGAAATTGTAATAGGAAAACATCTCACCTCCTACAAATGACACCGGCCAACTGTCAACAAACCGAGGCTCGTTCTGGTACAAAGTTAGATTTCCTTCGACATAGGGTACTGGCCCCAGGGGTGTTGCTTGGATGTCCACAGAAAATGCCTGTAACAGAGGTAATGAGGCTTCTTTATCATCATAACCAGTTGCAATGATAACTACCCCGCCCTGGTTTATGAAGGAGTCTAAAAACGCGGTCTCTTCTGTGGTAAATGCTTTGGTTGGTGCATTAAAAATAAGCAGAGTACTTTTCATGATTCGTTCTTCGGGGAAGTCTCTGAGAAGAACAGGGAGGAGGTTGTTACGTTGGAGGTTTACAATCAAACCGTTGACTGACCGGTCTGTGAAGGATTCAAGGCTGAACCGTTCTGCATGTGATGCATCGATATAGACTAAATTCTCTGTAGTGGTGCTATCAGTGGGATTGACCACCAAGGCATTGATTGATGTTGTTATCAGAAGTGAGATACACAGGAGAAGCGGGAAGAAGGGAAAACTCATTGTTCTGTCTTTAAAGAGAACATACGCACCGACGGCTCCTACAAGCAACAGCAACGAAGCAACTATTTGAAGGAGGTTTGCTGTGGCGGTCTGTCCGCTCGTA
The DNA here is from genome assembly GCA_964558215.1 of uncultured Thermoplasmatales archaeon. Taxonomy (GTDB): domain Archaea; phylum Thermoplasmatota; class E2; order DHVEG-1; family DHVEG-1; genus SM1-50. The sequence continues at coordinate 2,270 of CAZLDE010000062.1, read as the reverse complement.
AGCCAGGTAAACGTTCTTTGAAGAAATCGATACGAAAACGGGAGCGCAGGGTTTTGAAACGAGGAGGTATCACCGAACACCAGGACTCTGCCATCACCATAGTACGAGCCTGCGACAAGAATGACATCCCCTAGCTGTTCACCCCAGGTATATTCGTAATCCCCAAGGTAGGCGATGTCGATGTTTGATCGGTTCCCTTGGTCAGAGAATGCATAAGCTCCCTTGATAAGGGGAAATGCGAACGAAGTGACATCCAGTGAAGCACCAATGCCATACTGAATCTCGTCTTCCTCTATAGAGGGTTCCGTTAGCGGATGATGTGCACATTGCAGGCTGGTGAGCCATTTGAACTTCTCGTCAAGAGGAAGCGCCGCATCAAAACGATACTGGATCCCAACAGGTGCAAGAAGAGTGTTTAAAGGGGTTTGCATGCCGCCGACGTCGGTATGGTCTCCGATGACTAGGAGAGATCCTCCGTTCTGTATGTAGTCCCAGATGACTGTAAGCTCTTTGCTTGAAAACGAGTTATTTATGTTGGCGATGACAACAACAGCAGCGTTTTCAAGTAAGGGACTGGTGAGTTCCTCTGCTTCGATGATGTTCGTATAATCGGTAAGGTTGAGGTATTTCGTTATAGTCTGATTAAAAACTTGTTCTGTATCCAGGAGTTTTGTCTTATTTTCCACGATCAATTCTGTCGTATAGCCTAAAGTCGTTGTATACACGGGCCAGAGGCCGAACATACCAACCGCATCCTTCCCATATTTCCCATATGCCGGGACGTCCCAGGTTCCCACCATGTCCTTGCCATAAAAAACAATTTTTTGTTGATCTATTGGAGGAACCCCTGCTTGGAAAAAGAGGGTTAATAGTGTTGTGGAAAAAAACAGCAGGATCGCTGCCCAGACCGATCCGTTTCTCAAGATTCGTTTCATTTGATTTTTATGGGGGAGTATCATATCTGCTTTTGGTCCTTTGCCATGATATCGGATTAACAGGGCAAAGGTTGGAATGAAACAAAAAAAGAAAAACAAGACTTGAAAGAGGGTAACATCATCAGAGGTGAAGGTCAGAACACTCATCAGAAGAAGACTACCGAACCAGAGGAAAACAATCCCTGCAAGGCAGAGTAAAAACCACCATATGTCTTTTTTTGTTTTTTGAGGTGTGGTAAAAAAAATAGTAAAGAAAAGGATAAAGAAAAGGAGCAGGATGCCTAGTCCGCTTACTGATGGCCCCAGCAGCAATGGTGCTCCTATAATGATTCCAACTATCTGAGAGGCGATTAGAGAGCTTTGCTGAAAGATAGACCAAGCGGAGGGAATGCTTTGCAATAGAACAAAGACGATCACATACACAAAGGAGGTTATCGCTAGGATATGAAACTCGTTTCTTCTTTTATTAAGTGTTTGAAGGAGTAGGGCTAGTCCGGTAAGAATCAACGGGATGCTACTGACCCAGAGAAGTTGAGTGTTTGATAGGATAAGAAGGAGAAGACCGCTAAGACAGAGAATTAGACCAAATGCGAGTGTGGTCTGATGTGGGTTTTTTTTTATGAGTGTCAGAGTTGTTTGCCGCAGGGGAAGGTTGAGGAAGAGTACACCAAGCATGAAGAAAAACGCAATCAGCGGGTAAAGAGGGGAAGCGGTAAAAAAAAGGTTCTTGGTGAGAATTAAAAGTACCAGGAGGATGCAGAGAAGGTTTATGGAGAAGAGGGATGCTGAGAGGAGCACGCGTCTATTGCGGATTCCATTCATAATGGCAGTAGGAGAACCATTGTTTTCATATAATCTTAATGGTTTATTAGAGGAAGAGCTCCTGGTTGAGATCTCAAGGGATGCCCTTTCTCATTTTGTTATTTTACCAAGGTATCTTTATATATGTTCATTGGCAACAAGTAACATGTTGAGAGGTTGACTCTCAGATCTTAACGAGGTGAAAGAGAGATGATGTATGACAGCAACGAACAGGATGAAGTAATTGAATTCTGTCTGAAACATGATCTGATAAAAAAGACAGAGCAAGGCTATATCATTAAAAAAGAATTCTTCGAAATGCTTGATTATTATAATTATTAGAGGTGAACCAATGCCCTTAAATCAACAACAAAAAGAGCTTATTTTAAAATTCCTTGCATCATCAGCGGAAAAGAACACCTTAGTAAAAGAAGTCACAAAAAAAGAATAAAGAAGTAAAGCACACTTTTTTTTATTTTTCAATTTCTCCAATTTACTGGTGGCAAACTCATTAAAAAGGAATCAGATAATGAC
>CAZLDE010000061.1:0-8751 GCA_964558215.1 uncultured Thermoplasmatales archaeon | reverse complement strand
ACTTTGGACAGAAACTCGCAGGGAAACTTGGATATCAGCAGGTCATGGAAAAAGAAGACTCGCTTGTTGTCCTGCTTTCTTCAACGCACAAAAACAAAAAAGTAAAATAAAAAAAAAAGGGGAACAAAGGTTAGAATTTTCCGCGTAACTTCCGGCGTTCCACTTTCACGCCATTTGGGGAAACCACCATGAGATTATTGCCAATCCCAGCGACATCACCACCTATGTCATCGGTGATTCTCTTTAACTCGTTGGTGACTCTTTTCAGCAATACTTCTTGATCAGAAATAGCAGTGAAATCAAGGATGAGTACATTTCCGCCATAGACAAAATCTGTCAAATCCTTTAAATCCTCATACCGTTGAATCTCACCAATAGCAACATGCATCCGTGCACCAGTCATACTACCGGCTTGTGCGTCTGCATATTTTTCAAGGTCGATATACCCCTCTGTTGTTCCTGTCTTTTTCTCACCAAAAATCTTACTTGTTATTCCCATTCTGACACACGACTCCTAATTTTTGCCCGTATTCTTAAATATATTTCGCTTTATAAACATTTGTAAAGTCCAATAATTACCGTTTGATGTGATATCAAAGTCAAATCATCTCTCTCCAACTGGGCTCCTGGATAAAGAAAACCATTAAATCAAGAATCAGATACCATTATGGGTGCGAGGTTGAAAGAGAACAGTAAAATTGTCGAACGACTTACCCTAAGAATCAAGATATTTGACAACGGGAAATGGGAATGGACCGCCCAACAACGGTTTATCAGAGAACCACGGATACAACTCGATGATATCTTAACGATTTTAGATGAAATCAAAGCAGAGATCATCGCAAGTGAAGAAACCGAAACACAAGATACAGACCTGCAAAACGATATCCCGGTCACTCTCCAACATTGAGCAAAGCATTAATTTAAAAAAGATTTCTTCATACGTTTTTTATCTGATCTGAATCCCTCCAGAGGAAAATCCCCGGTGATGTCTATGCTCTATTATATCCATGGTTATCAATCAACACCTCATGGTGAAAAAGCAGCACTATTCAAAAAAACATTACATGCAATAGCTATCAGCTATCAGGACACCGCGCCAGAGGAGATAAGGATTCAACACTGCCTTGAAAAAATCTCTAAGAAAATAAGAAATGATCCCTCTGTCACACTCATCGGTTCATCCCTTGGGGGTTTTCTTGCTACATCGACGGCTATGAGTCATCCAAATGTAGGAAGACTCATCCTTCTTAACCCAGCGATCATCCCCCCAGAAACCGATCTTGATACAATCGAAGGGATGCCCCTTCGAATTCTCCAAGAGATGATCAATCCAAGTCTCTTTACCCAGAAGATTACTGCGCAGATCACCATCTTACGAGGAACACAAGACACTGTTGTCCCTGACCTCTGGGTCTTTCGCTTCGCCCAGGCGCAGAATGCGACGATACAATTCTTAGATGATGATCATCGTTTCTCAAAAAACCTCTCCAGACTCCCAGATATCATCTCGGAATTGTTACAAAAAGAAGAACAGAACCGCTAATGGATTAACGTCCATAAACGGTCACCGACGTAATGGATTGTTTTGACTGCTTTGCCTGGTTTTTTTGTTTTCATCTCCTCACCATTCATCAGGGCGATTCCAATTGCCAAGGGCTTTCGATGTTTCTCATCACAGATCCAAACCAGGTCATCTTTCTTGATCATCACGTCAACATCTGTAACACCCGGGGCCATGACATCGGCTCCTTTCGTAATAAAAACGACCGCTCCCATATCGATGACTACAAAATTGGTCTTCGGTTTATACTTAGTTACCCCCTGTAGAGTGAATATGATCTTGTTATTATGAATAATAAAATCAATGCTGTCATTGATTAGCAGGACGGTATATTCTTCAAGGGTTCCGGTGTCAACGACTGCTTTTGAATCGAAAAAATCGCCTTGGAACCTGGTTTTCAAATCAGCGACGAGCTCTTTCACCTCCCGTTCCTTGAGACGATGTCGGTTCTTTATCTTCACAGCCATACAGAAGATATTCCAACCATTGTTTTAATAGTTATCCTGAGGAGGAAAGCCCAAACTGTTATAAATGCTATCTCTATTTCGTCTCTCCTAGGTAACCGCTATGGAAAAACCATTAAAACTCCTACATGCAAGCCTGAATGCACGAGTAATCGTTGAGCTACGAGGCGGCGTTGAATACCAAGGTATCCTGGATGGCTACGATGTTCCTCATATGAACCTTGTCTTAAAAAACGCTGATGAAATCGTCCGTACAGATAAAAAGACGAAACATGAAAAAGTCATCGTCAGAGGCGACAATATCATTTATATATCACCTTAGAATAAGGGGTATCGACTATGACAAAAGGAACAACGTGTAGAGCAGGTGGGAAAACCACCCATATCGCATGCCGACGTTGCGGGAGACATGCCTTCCATGTACAGAAACGACGTTGTGCATTCTGTGGGTTTGGGGAGACCAGTAAGATACGGCATTATAATTGGGTTCGGGAAAAGAAATAATTATTGTAAATCTTTTTTTTCTTCTTCTTTGTTTTCTAACGGTTTTCTATATTTCTGAAGTGCCCAGCGACCGTTTTTTCCCCAGATTGCATTATAGATACGGATCTGAATATATAAGAAGACAATCAGGATGAGCAGGACGCCGCCCAGGTTAAAAGGAGAAGGAAGAACACGGAGGACCTCCAAAGGGATTAACGTATCAAGAAGCAGCACGACAACCAGAAAAAGACTTTTTGCAGCTTCCTGGTATAAGGGTCGAACCAGGCAGTTTTGTATACTTTCTTTTCTTTTCTTAAGGAGATACTTGACAAGGTTTTCTGTTTTATCCACATGAGCGTCTAAACGATTCTTTATCACTGACATTTGGAACAATCCATCTCTGTTTTCAAATCAGGACCTATAAGAAGAGTGTTTAATAAAGATAACAGGCGACAAAATGGTCTTTGTGGTATTCTTTGAGGGGTGGTTCTGATTCTGAGCATTTTGCCATGGCGTATGGACAGCGCGGATGAAACCGACACCCGGATGGTGGTGAAATCAGACTGGGGACTTCACCTTTCAGATGGATGTGTTTTCTTTTGATTCGGGGATCGGGGATTGGGATTGCAGAAAGCAATGCTTTCGTATACGGATGGAGCTGCTCCCAGAAAAGATCCTTAGTCGGTGCATGTTCCACGATTTTACCTGCATACATCACCCCCACACGGTCACTGATGTATTTAATCACACTAAGGTCATGGGTGATGAATAAATACGTAAGTTGGAATTTTTCCTGTAGATCCTTGAAGAGATTCAGGATTTGGGCCTGTACAGAGACATCTAGAGCAGAGCTGGGTTCGTCAAGTACGATGAAATCAGGGTTCAGCGCAAGGGCTCGTGCGACACCGATCCGTTGTTTCTGCCCCCCGCTGAACTCATGTGGGTATCGATACATATGCTGCTCATCAAGCCCAACTGTTTTTAATAAATCAAGGATTTTTGTGTTCAACGCTTCGCCTTTGAACCTCTTATTGATTTTCAAGGGTTCCCCTATGATTGCTTTCACCGTCATCCGAGGATTCAGTGAAGATGACGGATCCTGGAACACGATCTGCATATGAGGTCGTAATTTTCGTAGCTCTGTTTTATTGATTTCAGTGAGATTAGAGCCCATGAATACTAAGGTGCCGTCAGTCGGTGGTAAGAGGTGAATCAGCACGCGGCCCAGGGTTGTTTTTCCACAGCCTGATTCTCCGACGAGGCCGAATGTCTCCCCTTTTCGTATCGTAATGTCGATATTGTCAACTGCTTTGACGTGCTCTTTTGTCGAGGAGAAAAGTCCCTGCTTAATGGGAAAATATTTTTTCAGATTAGTCGCGTTTACAATAGTCTCTTCCATCTTCTTCCCTCGAGGCAACAGAAAATTTGACGGTTTCATAATGATGACAAGCGACCTGATGGTCTTTTTCTACCTCACGAAGTGGTGGATCGCATTCTGTACAGATTTTGGTGCGGTATCTACAGCGAGGATGGAATCGACATCCGGTTGGCGGTTCGATGAGGTTCGGGACGCTTCCTGGGATGATGTCTAATCGTTTTCTATCTTCTGTTGTCTTTGGAATCGCTTTCATAAGGCCTCGGGTGTAGGGGTGATCAGGGTTGTCAAATATTTTTTCTGTTGTCCCTATCTCGACGATGTAGCCTGCATACATGACACCGACACGATTACACATCTCTGCGATGATACCCAGATTATGGGTGATTAACCAGATTGCGGTGCCGACACGCTGCTGCAGTTCTTTCATCAGATCGAGGATTTGGGCTTGCACCGTGACATCTAACGCGGTTGTTGGTTCATCAGCGATCAGTAAATCCGGGTTGCATGCAAGCATCATGGCGATCATCACCCGCTGTCGCATGCCACCTGAAAGTTCATGGGGGTATTGTTTTACCACCTTCGTCGGATCAGATATTTTTACCAAATCAAGTGCGTTGATTGCTTTTTCAAATGCTTTCTTCTGGATGATCTTTTTTGTTTTCCTTTTTGCCCACAGATTATACCAGGGGATGTTTTGATCTACTTCGGGAAACGATTCATGCAGTAAAATCACTTCAGCGATTTGTTCTCCGACCGTGTAAACCGGGTTTAGTGCAGTCATGGGTTCTTGGAAAATCATAGAGATTTCATTGCCTCGTATGGTCTGCATCTCTTTTTCTGTTTTTTGTATCAGGTCTTCTCCTTTGAAAAGGATACTTCCTTTCATGATTTTCCCTGGCGGCTGGGGGATGAGCCCCATCACGGAGAGAGCGGTGACGCTTTTTCCACAACCTGTCTCTCCAATTAAGCCAAAGGTTTCACCCTTGTAAATCTGAAAGCTGGTTTCTTCCAATGCTTTGACGACACCTTCATAGGTGTAGAAGTAGGTTTTCAGGTCCTGTATCTTGAGTAACACTTCGTTCTGTATACAATCACCTTCGTAGTTTTGGGTCAGTCACGTCTCGGAGACCATCACCGAGGAGGTTGAATCCAAGCACAACAAGCAATATTGCTAGACCGGGGAATGTGACATACCACCAGGCGTGGAACATATGGATTCGACCCGATGATATCATTAACCCCCATTCCGCGGTCCCGGGAGATGCACCTAGTCCTATGAAGCTTAGTCCCGCTGCCACGAGAAGCACTGCACCAAGATCTAACGTGATTTCCACCAGTAAGGGTGCGAATGAATTTGGAAAGATGTGTCTGAAAAGGATTCGAGTGTTTCCTGCACCAACGCTTCGGGCTGCCTCCACAAACTGCTGTTCACGAACCGCAAGGACCTGACCTCGGATTAACCGGGCATAGGTAGGCCACCAGACGATAATCATCGCTTGCATAATATGGTCGATACTTCGTCCTAATGCTGCAGCAACTGCCATGGCTAAAATAAGGTAGGGAATCGCAAGAAAAACATCAGTGATTCTCATAAGAACCTCATCGATAATGCCACCGAAATACCCTGCAATCCCCCCGAGGATAAGGCCGATTAAGGTTGATATCGCAACAACGATGATACAGATGCGAAACGAGGTCTGAGACCCGTAGACTACCATACTAAAGATGTCGCGCCCATAATCATCAGTCCCGAAGAGGTGCTCAGCGCTGGGAGGAAGTAATGATTTGCTAAAATCGATAGCCCATCGTTCCTCGGTCACTGTCGTCCCCTGGTCTGTACTGACTCGAACATAGGATGGATGCTGACTAGCGATAAATGGTGCAAACAACGCTACTACCATCAATAGAAGGATTAATATCAGTCCGATCATCGATAAAAGACTTTTTCGGAATAGATGAGCCATGAACCGCAAGTCTTTGATTTTGGATTCATGTTTTTTCAGAAAATCATCCATGAATTTAATATGCAGGCGTATCTTATCCACCTCCGAGTCGTACTCGTGGATCAACAACTGCATATAAGATATCAACAATGAGGTTTGCAAGAACATAGATGATTGCGACGAGTATCGTAAATCCCATCACCGCATTGAAATCAAAACCAAGCACAGCATTGGCAGCAAATCGTCCCATCCCCGGCCAATTGAAAATTGTCTCAGTGAGGACAGCCCCGCCGAGAAGGGCACCGAATGATAAACCGGTGACAGTGATTGTTGGAATCAACGCGTTTCTCAACGCATGCTTATAGATTACGGTGCGTTCCGATAGTCCTTTTGCTCTGCCTGTTCTGATATAATCCATCCCCATGACCTCAAGCATGCTGGAGCGTGTCATCCTAAGGATCAACGCAAGCGTCGCAAATCCTAACGTAAAGGACGGCATGATGAGATGGTACAAGGAGGTCCCTAACGTGGTGAGATTTCCTGTCACAATACTGTCTAAGACGTATAATCCGGTTATTGACGTTGGTGCGCTCATTCCGATAGCTAAGCGTCCCTCCAATGGTAAAATGGGGAATTGATAGGCAAAGATGTATTGCAGCATGAGTGCCAACCAAAAAATCGGCAGTGAGTATCCAACGATTGCGATGATGCGAGTGAAATGATCTGATAATTTATTTCGTCGTATCGCTGAGATGATGCCCCCTACAATACCAAGAGGAATTGCTATGAGCATAGCGAAAATCGTCAGTTCTAATGTCGCGGGAAAATATTGAGCAAGGCTATCAGTAACAGGCCGACTTTCCAAATATGATCTCCCAAGATTAAGATGAAGAATATCGTTTAAATAATAAAAATATTGAACCCGGAGTGGTTCATCAAGATGGAGTTCCCTGGTGATTCGTTCGATAACCTGAGGTTGTGCTTTCGGTCCTCCAGCAAGAGCCCGCGCTGGATCAGCGGGGATAACACGGGAAACAGTAAATGTAATGAGCGTTACTCCAATAATAACGGGTATCAGGAGCAGTAGTCTTCGGGCTACGAATTCCCATGTTTTCATAATTTAAAAAAAAAAGAAAGAAAGAGATGGTTTTATTCGTAGGCCTTGTAATAGTCGTAGAAGTACCACTCACGTACCGGGTTGTAGGAATAGTTCTGCACCCAATCTCGCCATGGTCGAATGTATTGCCGCTGTTGCAGGAATATGAAGGATGGTTCTTGGATGTAGATATCATATGCAGCCTTGTATGCGGCTTCTCGAACGTCAGAATCCGCAGAATATTTCGCCTCTAGTAATTTTTCATCAACGGTTTCGTCCTTGTATCCTGTATTAAACGTGTCCCCATCGACATCGGCAGATGCGATGAAGGGAAAGACATAGTCGTCTGGATCGTTATAATCCGGTCCCCATCCGATAAACATCAAATCCCAGTCCTCTGTGGTATACATCCTATGCAAGAGTTGTGGCCATCCTTCTGCGATGACCGATGAGAGAATGCCAATTCCATCGAGTGCCCCTCTGAACATGATCGCCATCTTCTCCCGCTCTGCATTTCCTGCGTTAAAGAAAATCCTGATAGTTGTGCCATTAAATCGATAAAGGTTCCCGCTTAGAGAATAATCTTTGGTAAATCCCGCGTCATCAAGGACTTGTTCTGCTTTTGCTAAGTCGTAATCATAATAGGGTTGACCATTGTTTTGTGTATCGTAATATGGCATGCCATTTGGTATGGCTCCAGCAAGTCTGCTGGCATAACCATTATAGGCAGACTCAATCGCGGTTTCATAATCGAACGCATAGCTTAATGCCTTTCGTACTTCACCATTTGCTAGATACACATTGTTCGTCGCTTTGGTGTTAATCACACACATCACGATGTCAAAGCTGTCGAAGGGATGGACAACGATTCTGTTGTCACCAGAGACATCAGCAAGGTTTGCATAGGGGATATAGGCAAAGTCAGCATCTCCATTCTTCAGTGCCAATATCCGTGTCGCAGGCTCATCAGCGTACTTTATTACTACCCTCTCAGGATGATTTCCTACCCAGCCACCCCAGTAATTCGGGTTTCTGACTAAAACGATTTCGGTCGCCCGAGTCCAATGATCAAGCATATACGGACCGGTCCCCATCGGGTTCAGTTTCATCCATTCGTTCTCTTCTCCTGGTACAACGCCACCGTGTTCCTCCACGTAGTCTTTATCCACAATTGCGGCGACCGTATACGGTAAAAGCGCGAGAAAAGCACCATACGGCTGGGTGAGTGTTATTTGAATGGTATACTCGTCAAGAATAGTCGTACTATTCGTATCCATGCATTGGGCGAGAATCCAGCTTACCCCCGATTCAGGGGCATCCATTATTAACACACGATCAAGAGAATATTTCACATCTTCTGCAGTGAAATCATTTCCGTTGGAGAATTTCACGTTGTGGCGGAGATTAAAGGTCCATGTTAACGAGTCATCTGAGACCGTCCAGTCTGTCGCAAGGCACGGATAGAACGTTTTTGTATCGGCTCCTTTATAGGTCACAAGGGTGTCATAAATCTGGAAGATTGGTTCCGAAGACCCCGTGTCATACGCATCTGCCGGGTCAAGTGTTTTTGCATCACCGATATCGTAGCGTACAATTGTCGTTGGATTCTTAATCTCAGGTTTTTCTCCCTCCTGCTGTTGCGTACACCCACTGAACGCGATGAAGAAGAACATCGCACTAATAATGATCGCAAGAACACCAGCCTTCATATCTTTCTTTCTAAAACCTTCCATAAGTATTTTCCCTCTTTTTCACCTTCTCAGTTTTATAGGGATTAAAGATTTGATGTTTTGAAATCTTTAATGTTTCATTCTGTCCCCTCC
>CAZLDE010000060.1:0-8813 GCA_964558215.1 uncultured Thermoplasmatales archaeon | reverse complement strand
AAAAGGGAAGGTATATCCTATTTACCTTCCGATCTAAATGTGCAAAAGTCTTGTTCTTAAAAAACATGACTATAAAAAATCCGCGCTCATCCCGATTCTCCAGGAAATCCAGTTGAAAAACCGCTGGCTCCCTTGCGAAACCCTAAAATACGTCTCTGAAAAACTGGACATCCCCCTCATCGATGTCTATAGTCTTGCGACGTTTTATAAATCATTTAGCCTCAAACCACGCGGGAAACATGTCATCACCGCATGTTGTGGGACTGCATGTCATGTCCGAGGTGGTCCAAAAGTTTTACAAGAATTACAAAATGAATTAGGAATTGGTGTTGATGAAACCACACCAGATCAGAAATTCACATTGGAAACAGTTCGTTGCCTTGGTGCTTGTGCACTTGGACCACTAGTTGTTATTGATGGAAAATATCATGGGCAAATGAACACAAAAAAAGTAGCATCCACATTAAAAAAATATACGAAGAAAAAGAAATAAAACATAGATGAGCGACTTGAATAGATCTTGGACCTGTGATAAAAAATGAAAAAAATACAAACCCCTTCAGATCTCAATGATATCCGAGAAACAATACAAAAAAAGACACGCAAGGGAAAAACAATCATTACTCTCTGCGGTGGAACGGGTTGCCATGCCTCTGGATGTAAAAGTGTTATCTCAGCGTTTAAAAAAGAATTAAAAAAAAATAAACTTCACGATACGATAAAAGTCAAAGTCACTGGTTGCCATGGATTCTGCGAAAAAGGACCTATCGTGGTTCTTCAACCAAAGGGAATTTTTTATAAACAAGTAAAATCAAAAGATGTCAAGGATATCGTTGAACAGACAATACTAAAGGGGAAAATCGTCGAAAGACTACTCTACATCGATCCTTTAAATGGAAAGAAAATCACCTATGAAAAAGATGTACGATTCTACAAAGGACAAGAGCGTATTGTCTTTGCGGATAATGGTCTATTGGACCCCTATAAACTCGAGGATTACATTTCTATTGGGGGATATACTGCCGCAGTCAAAGCACTTACCACCATGCCCCAGCAAAAGGTCATTGAAGAAATAAAGAAATCAGGATTGCGCGGACGTGGTGGAGCAGGATTCCCGACAGGAGTAAAATGGGAATCATGTCGAAATGCAAAAGGTACAAAAAAATATATCATATGCAACGCAGACGAAGGTGATCCTGGTGCATATATGGACCGGAGTCTTATTGAAGGAAATCCCTTTAGTATTCTCGAAGGGATGTTGATTGGTGCGTATGCGATTGGTGCAAACGAAGGCATTGTCTATGTACGAGATGAGTATCCTATTGCTGTTCAAACAATGAAAAACGCAATATCACTCGCTCGTCAATGGGGATTTTTAGGGAAAAATATACTAAATTCAGGTTTTAGTTTTGATCTTTCTATTGTACGAGGCGCAGGGGCTTTCGTCTGCGGTGAAGAAACCGCGCTTATCTCCTCTGTTGAAGGAAAGAAAGGAGAACCTCGACAGCGACCACCATTCCCCACACAAAAAGGTCTCTGGGCAAAGCCAACCAATATCAATAATGTCGAGACTTGGGCAAATATCCCCTATATCATCAACAAAGGGTCAAAATGGTATGCAAGCATCGGAACAGAAAAAAGCAAGGGAACCAAGATTTTCTCTCTTGTTGGAAAGATTAACAATACCGGTCTTGTCGAAGTCCCTATGGGGATAACCCTTAAAGAGATGATCTATAACATCGGTGGTGGTATCCCTGAGGGAAAAACCTTCAAGGCAGTACAGACCGGAGGCCCCTCAGGTGGATGCATTCCAAAAACCCTTCTTGAAACACCTATTGATTATGAGAAACTCAAAGAAGTTGGATCCATCATGGGTTCTGGTGGAATGGTAGTGATGGATGAAGACACCTGCATGGTGGATGTCGCCCGCTATTTCCTCGAATTCCTCCAAGATGAATCATGTGGGAAATGTCTCTCCTGTCGTGAAGGAACAAAACGGATGGCGGAGATCGTCACCGACATCACCAAAGGGCAAGGTAAAGAAGGAGACATTGAACTTTTAACAGAACTAGCCACAACTGTCAAGGACACCTCAATGTGCGGTCTTGGTCAGACTGCTGCGAATCCTGTCTTATCAACGATTAAATTTTTCCGAGATGAATACGAAACCCATATCATGGAGCGGAAATGTCCTGCAGGGGTCTGTCGAGATCTCTATGTTTCTCCCTGTCAGAATGCTTGCCCGGCTGGGATGAACGCACCAGGGTACATCTCCTTAATCGGAGAAGGACGTTTCACTGAGGCTTTAGAGCTTGCCCTTGATACGAACCCTTTCCCTTCAGTTTGCGGTCGAATATGTGACCATCAATGTATGTATAAATGTCGACGAAATCAAATAGATGAGTCAGTCGCAATCCGGGCACTTAAACGATTCATCGGAGATTACGAAGAAAATGGAATTGAATATCCAAAAATGAAAAAACCAACGATTGTCATGCCGTTCAAAGTTGCCATTGTTGGTGCTGGACCTGCTGGTTTAAGCTGTGCCTATTTCCTGGCACGATTAGGGTACAAACCAACAGTGTTTGAGAAGCTCCCGGTCGCGGGAGGCATGATGGCTGTCGCGATCCCTGAATATCGACTACCGAAAAGCATATTACAGCGAGAAATTGACAACATCAAGAAACTTGGTGTCGATATCAGACTTAATACACAGGTTGGGAAAGACATTACCATTTCTCAGTTGTGGTCTCAAGGATATCAAGCGTTTTTTGTCGCTGTGGGAATGTATGGTGATAGAAATCTTGGTATACCTGGAGAGAATCTAGAGAATGTAATTCAAGCGGTTGATTTGCTCTCCGATATTAATCTTGACAGACCCGTAGTATCACCCGCAGGAAAGAAAGTAGTTGTCATCGGGGGTGGGAACTCTGCTGTCGATGCTGCTCGTACAATGCGTCGGATGGGTGCGAGTAGTGTCGCGATCATCTATCGTCGGACAAGAAGAGAAATGCCAGCATATGCAGAAGAGATAGAGGCAGCTGAACACGAGGGAGTCCAGATCAAATTCCTCACAGCCCCAGAAAAAATATTCGGTGAAAAAGGAAAAGTAAAAAGCATCGAATGTATTAAAATGAAACCAGGTGAATTTGACAACGAAGGAAGACAAAAACCAGTCCCCGTAAAAGAGAGTAATTTCTTTATTGATGCGGATATAGTGATTCCTGCGATCGGGGAGTTCTCTGATGTCTCTGGGTTATTTACCGGTCTTGATGTTGAAACGAACCGTGACGGGACTATTAAAATCGATAAACATGGCAGAACTAGTATCCCTGGGTTATTTTCTGGTGGTGATGTCGTTTCTGGTCCAGCCACCGTCATTAATGCCATCGCATCCGGGGAGCGTACTGCAGTGACTATTGATCAGTATCTCACAAAAGATAGGACACGAAAATACCCCTGGCGAGAACACAAGAAAGTAGATACCTTTTTTGACCCGGAGGTCAAACCCGTCAGCTACCGTATGCAGAAACCAAAAACACTCTTACCGGAAGAACGACGGGGATGTTTCGATGAAGTAGAGTTGTCGTTTACCAAGGCACTTGCAATGAAAGAAGCGAAACGATGTCTGCGCTGTGACCTAGAGCTTGAATTGCAAGAAAAACTTCAAAAAGAAAAACCATTGGAGGTGACGCAATGATTGAGATGACGATTGATGGAATCCCTGTCCAAGTCGAGGAAGGATCAACAATCCTTGACGCTGCAAAATTCTATGGGATATCCATACCTACCTTATGTCATTTCGAAGGATTATCTCCCTATGGCGCGTGTCGTTTATGTGTTGTTGAGATTGGAAAAGGGGATAACGCGAAACTGGTGTCATCATGCACCTATCCTGCCGAACAAAGTTTGTTTGTTAGAACTAATTCCAAGCGTGTTGTTGCTGCTCGCAAGATGCTTGTCGAGTTATTGGTTGCTATGTGCCCTTCATCGAAAACCGTCCAGGACCTTGCTTCAGCAATGGAAGTAACACAGGTGCGATTCAAAGTAGATCGTAAGAATGATTGTATCCTCTGCGGACTCTGCGTACGGATGTGCGAGGAGCAGATGATGGCAAAAGCAATCGGGTTTGTGAACCGTGGGAAGAACCGGAAAATAACCACTCCGTTTGATATGAAATCAGACGTGTGTCGTACCTGCGGTGGCTGTATGTATATCTGTCCCGCCTGTGAACTGCGTTGTCAAGGACCAAACGCGGAAACCGACCTTTGCAACGCGTGTTTGAATGTTCAACCAGTGTGTTTAAAGGAAGAAGATGACAAAATGTGTTTCCTTGAAACCTGTGGATGGTGTTATGAGGAACTTGGGAGAAAGAAAAAGAAAATGGAGAAAAAATAAATGACTGGAGGTAAAAAAGTATGTCGTTAACAAAAGTAAATGCATCTGCCGCAACGCTAAGTAAAAACAGAACTGAAGGAGCGATCAACACACTCAGTGGGATGTGTGCGACCTGTGTCGATGGCTGCATCGGCATGTGTGAGATAGGTAAATCAGCCTATCGAGGTCATGAAGTGATCTACCCGCAGCCGTTTGGGATTATCACCTCGGCTTGTGAAAAGATCTACCCCGTCGATCTCTCCCATTTTACGATCCTGGGTGGAGTCGTTGGCGCCTGGGGGATTGAGACGAATAGTGATCGTGCGATTTTTTCGAACGTGAACCTAGAAAGAACCATTTGTAAGGAAAATCCCCTAAAGGTGAAAATGCCCATGATCATCCCTGGCCTTGGTTCTACCGCTATCGCAAAAAACAACTGGGAAGGTCTTGCGGTTGGGGCAGCAATCACTGGTATCCCCTTAACCATCGGAGAGAACGTCTGTGGTATGGACCCTGAGGCTGAGTTCGTAAAGGGGAAAGTGAAGCATTCACCGGATTTGGAATGGCGTGTTGGTTTGTATAAAAAATGGCAACAGAAAGGGTACGGTGCCATCATCGTCCAAGCCAACGTCGAAGATACCAACCTTGGTGTCCATGAATATGCAATCTCAGAGCTGGATGTTGACGCTGTTGAGCTGAAATGGGGACAGGGTGCAAAAAACATCGGTGGTGAAGTAAAAATAAAAGAACTCAAACGAGCACAGGAATTAAAGAAACGAGGATACGTCGTTCTACCAGATCCAACCGATCCGAACATCATCGCCGCATTTGAAAAAGGAAGCTTCCGCGAGTTTGAGCGTCATTCACGAGTCGGAATGGTGTCCGAAGCTGGTTTTATGAAACGCGTAAAGGAACTTCGTGACTGTGGTGCGAAACGCGTGTTCTTGAAAACAGGTGCCTATAGGCCAGTGGCACTTGCTCAAGCTGTGAAATTCGCTTCGAAAGCAAAAATCGATTTACTCACGGTCGATGCCGCTGGTGGAGGTACTGGGATGAGCCCCTGGCGAATGATGAACGAATGGGGAGTCCCGCCCGTCGAGCTTCATTCAATGCTGTACAATTATGTAGACAAACTCGCAAAGAATGGTGAGTATGTCCCTGATATCGCGATTGCTGGTGGGTTCACCTTTGAAGATCAGATTCTGAAAGGACTGGCACTTGGAGCACCGTACTTCAAGATGGTCGGTATGGCGCGAGGACCACTAGCTGCAGCGATGGTTGGGAAGACAATCGGGAAAAAGATAAACGAATCAATGGTCCCTGTCTACATAGAACGTTTCGGTAATACCCCTGAGGAAATCTTTGTAACTGCACCGGATCTTAAAAGAAAATATGGGAAAGACTTTGACAAACTCCCAACAGGGGCGATTGGTCTGTACACCTACATGGAACGGCTCCATCAGGGGTTACGACAGATAATGGCTGGGTGCAGGAAATTCAACCTCGATTACATTTCAAGGGACGATATCGCTGCCCTGACAAAAGAAGCATCAGACATCAGTGGCCTGCCATACATCACTGACGTTGATGCGAAAGAAGTCTCAAAAATACTTGGTGTGTAAACACCATTTTTTTTTTGTATTTTATTTTTTTAGACCATGACCCGTTAAAGGTGTTACGACGACTGTATTCTTACCAAATGAATACTTTTTTAGTCCAGCGATGACGACAGCTGAGGTTGGCTCAATATAATATCCTTTTCTCAGGGTTGTATGCAGCGTATCGATGATTTCTTTTTCTTGTACAGTGATGATATCCCCGTTTGTTTCCCCCACTGCCTGAAGGATATCGGTTTCTCTTCTCGGGTTTTCAATGGCTATCCCCTCAGCTATTGTCGTTTTTGATGTGAGGTTTTCAGAGATTTTCCCTTTATTTTTCCATGCATGATACAATGGTGCACAGTTCCCAGCCTGTACGCCGATGATCTTCGGCAGCGTCTCAATAATCTTTGCTTTTTGAAGTTCCTTAAGGCCAATGAATGCTCCATACAAAAGGGTTCCATTCCCGACTGGCAGTATAAGAAGATCGGGTGCCACCCATCCAAGTTGTTCAACAACTTCAAAGAGAAATGTCTTCGTTCCATGGAAGAAATATGGGTTCCAGTAATGACTCGCATAGTAGGTTGTTTTTGCTTTTTTGAGTGCTGCTCGTGCTGTCTGCTCTCGGCTCCCAGGGACCTTATGGAGGCTTGCTCCGTATTGTTCAATTTGTGTGATCTTCCCCGGTGAGGTTTTTTCTGGAACATAGATATGACATTGGATGGTTGCTTTTGCGCAGTACGCAGCGATAGCAGCACCAGCATTCCCTGAAGAATCCTCAACGACCTTTGTTATCCCTAGCTCCTTTGCTTTGCTGATCAACACCGTCGCCCCTCGGTCTTTATACGATCCACTTGGGAAAAGATGATCCTGTTTCAATAAAACCTTTTTCCCAAAAAAAGACTCTTCAACCAAGGGGGTGAATCCTTCATCAAACGAGACGATGTTTGTATCAGATTTTATGGGGATTGCTTCGCGATAACGCCATAGGGTTGGCTTTCTCCTCTGTATCTTCTCCAATGGGAATCGTGCCTGAAAAACAAGTGTTAGTAGTCCTCCGCATCGGCATCTCCAGACTGGATCAGATGAGTGATACTCTCTCCGACAGGACTGACAGATTAGTTTCATCTCCGCAACAACAGACACAAATCACACTGGAGGTAATTATCCTCATCGGTCAGGTTTTGTTTTTCTTGGAAGGTTTGATTTCTCAGTACGAAGCAAAGTCGGAGAGTCTATGTTTTTATGTAAAACAGAAGGATTGTAGCGTTTTGCGACATACTTGTCGAGCCATACGCGTAAGCTGCGGTGATTGTAATAACCGTTTTACCGAGTCCAACAATGAATCCTGAGGAGATTGTCCGTTCACCACCGGCTGCAATGCTGAGGAGTGATCCGCTGCTTTGTTTCCCGATAAATGCACCACCTTCAAGGGTTATGTTCCATTGTACATTCATAACATCAATGGCGCCGGTGTTTTTTACAACCGTTGTTATTTTGAAAAGTCCTCCTGAGAGAAGACCGATCTCAAGCTGAGGTGCGATAATGGTAACGGGAAATGGATCTGACCAGCCGCCTTCACTACCAAGGGTATTTTTTGCTTTTGCGGTGATTGAATAATTGCCTTCCGCAGACCAGGTATGACAGATGGAGATTACTGCTCCTGATGCATAGGGTCCAACCCATTCATCCTGGGTTCCATCACCCCAGTCAACCCAATAATAGACATCGAAATTCCCTGGGTCTGTCGTCACAAGGTTAAACGTCATCTCACGGCCGATGTCCCCTTCACATGATCCATCGATCTGTGGTGGGAACGGAGCGGAGAGCACTGGACTGACGACCAGGGCATAGTCCGCATCCAGCTCTGGTGTTTCTACATGGGAATCCTGGATGATTTCATCTGCAGAGACTTGGATGGTCCATGTTCCTGCTTCAGGATTTTGAATAAAGACGTTTTCAACGGTGTCCTTTGTATCAGCGCATCCATCCGGCTGAGACCAGACTCCCTCTTTCAAGCCATAGTTCCCCCAGTAGATAACATCGGATGGAGAAATGACCTTGAGGGTGAGATCGTTGATTCGATGTTGTGTCTGAACAGCAGGGTTACCTGCAGGGTCAGCATAGGTCATGGTGACTTTTAAGTATGGTGTATCTGCTTGCACCGCAACCAGATGCAATGAAGTTTCGAAAGGATCAAGGACATCTGATTCATCGATGATGTAATAATTGTCTCGCAGATCATAAATGTTTTTCACTGAAGGCATACCCCATCCCTGATGCATCCGTGTTTTATCACCAGTTGTTCCGTTGAACGGATACTGATCTGCTCCATTGATCATCATGGCCTTGGCAGTCGTCATATGCGGGCGGTTTTCAAAGACCGTTCCTTGAGGGTCAACGGTGTTGCCGAAGATCCCATCGGACCACATTTGATAGAATAAACCGAAATGACCGGCAATGATCGGTGTTGCCCCACTGGTCCCACCAAAGCCTGTGGTGTATGCGGTCGGACTCCCTGAGGTCGTGGTGAGGATGTCATCGTAGAAATGATAGAGGTCTGGTTTGATTCTTCCATCCGAGGCAGGTCCGATACTGGCTCCGTAATTCCACTGGTCATCGGCTTTGGTAAGGGTATCATAATGGTACATCCCTCCCCCGGACACAATGTTTTTTGCCCATGCCTGGGGTCGTGACATTTGGTCGCCAGCGTTGCTTTGTGATTGACAATGCAAGACGTCGAAATCAAAGAGCGCCGAATCGGTATCTGCAGATATCGTTGTGTATTGAGTTGTCCGATCGCTGCCGACACTTGCGGTCTCAAACACACCATAATAA
>CAZLDE010000059.1:0-8982 GCA_964558215.1 uncultured Thermoplasmatales archaeon | reverse complement strand
CATCCAGCAGAAAAGAGAACTTTGCATCCCTAATTATCTATTTCGGGATGAAGCCTTTATAACCTATAGCTTTTTATACTGATTTCCATTTTTTTCCTCTGTGCTAAAAAAACTCCGCTCGTTTGCTGACATTGGTCGAACACAAGGAATTACCACCTCTGCATCTATTACGATTGTTGGTGCGTTGACATCAACAGCCGTTGTGGAATGGTACCATATCGTTTTTTTGACGATTTTGTCTATCTTTGCCCATATGGTCTTAAACACCTATATTGCTTTAGGTGATGTTGAGCTTGACGCACATACCTATGTTCCTTCGAGAAACCCGGTCATCAGTGGTCTGCTATCAAGAAAAGAAGCAATGATATTCTTCTACGCAGGAACCCTTGTTTGTCTCCTCATGATAGCCCTGCTTTTTTTCTCAATTGAATACCAATACGTTCTTCTCTGTTTCCTTTGTTCTATCCCTGCGTTTGGATCACTGGTTTGGTATGGCTGGAAAGGAAAAAAATTCTTACTGTCCTATGATTTCTCGTTTTCAATATCCTATACTTTTTTTGTTCTCTTCGGGACATTTGCCGTTGGTGGTATGCCGACTACATATACCTGGATATTTATTGGGGTTGTCATCTTTGCTGCTACAGCCTTTGCCCAATGGGAAAATGGTTTAAAGGATGTCGATGCAGACCGAAGTGTTGGAGTCAGAAGCTTTGCGGTTGTCACACAAGTACGAAACAATCAGCGACTTCATATTGCACATCCGTATTTCCTCTATGGTTGTGCCTTAAAATTAGGGTTTCTTCTCTGTAGTTTTCTTGGGTATTGGTATTCTCAGAATGTCTATTATCTTTTCTTCTTCCTTGCCTATGGTATCCCATCGCAGATATACATCATGTATCGATTTTTAGTAAAACAAAAACCACAGGACCATCGAAGAACGATTCTCTTAGACGTGACATTTACAGCTATCCTTGGATATTCGACTATCTTTGGGTATACAGGTGTCTTACCGATTGTGTTATTGATCATCTATCTTATCGGAGGATATCTGATTGGTTCCTTGATTCAATCAAACTGTGAGTTTAAATTTGGGCGATTTTCGTTCTCACCAAAATAAAGAAACGTTCTATTGTTTGTTTTTAAGGTACGCATCGATGGCTCTGGCTGCTCGCTTGCCAGCGCCCATCGCAAGGATAACGGTTGCTGCACCTGTCGCGATATCACCACCAGCAAAAACCCCTGATATTGAGGTTCTGCCCTCATCATCAGTGATGATATTGCCATGTTTACCGATTTTCAGCTCCTTCATGGTCTGTGGGATGAGAGGATTTGGACTCTGACCGATTGCGACAAGGGCTGTGTCAATAGCCATTTTTTCTTCTGAGCCAGAAATAGGAATCGGTCGTCTCCTCCCAGACTCATCGGGTTCTCCTAATTCCATTTTTAGATATTCAACTTCTCTGAGAATCCCCTTCTCATCTCCAATAAACCGTATTGGAGCTGTTAACAACTTGAAGATAACTCCCTCCTGCCTTGCATGTTCGACTTCTTCTTCACGAGCAGGCATTTCAGCCTGAGTCCTTCGATACATGATAT
The DNA here is from genome assembly GCA_964558215.1 of uncultured Thermoplasmatales archaeon. Taxonomy (GTDB): domain Archaea; phylum Thermoplasmatota; class E2; order DHVEG-1; family DHVEG-1; genus SM1-50. Next base: position 7,386 of record CAZLDE010000059.1, on the reverse strand, counting down.
AGGATTTCTCAGCACCAAGTCGAAGTGCGGTTCGTGCACAGTCCATTGCGACATTGCCTGCACCGAATGTTACGACGTTTTTCCCGATCTTCACTGGAGTATCATATTCAGGAAATCGGTATGCTTTCATCATATTAACCCTGGTGAGAAACTCATTTGCGGAATAGACCCCATCGAGGTTCTCCCCTGGGATGTTTAACCAGGTTGGAAGACCAGCGCCTGTGCCAATAAAAACCGCATCGTACTTCTCAATTAACTCTTGTACTGTTATAGTTTTTCCAACAACAACATCGTAGCTGATTTCAACACCTAGGCTTTTGATGTACTCCACCTCTGCTTTTACAATGGCTTTCGGGAGACGGAACTCAGGAATCCCATACATCAATACCCCCCCGGGGTCGTGGAGAGCCTCAAAAACGGTGACTGCATGGCCCATCCGAGCAAGATCACCAGCACAGGTTAAACCTGCGGGGCCTGAGCCAACAACAGCGATATGTTTTCCGGTTGGTTCTGGTTTTTTTGGAGGTTTTTTCCCTTTCTTTAGTTCATAATCAGCGATGAATCGTTCTAAGCGGCCGATACCAAGTGGTTCCCCGAGTTTTTTTAACGTGCATTCTCCTTCGCATTGCTTTTCATAGGGGCAGACTCGGCCTGATATCGCAGGTAGATTATTTTTTGCTTTGATGATTTCCGCGGCTTTATCAAAATCACCTTTTGCGATACATGCGACAAAACCAGGGATATCAATTTCCACGGGACATCCTTTCATGCATGGTTTATTTTTACACTGCAGACAACGATTTGCTTCAAGGATCGCTATCTCTTTCCCATACCCAAATGGAACTTCCTGAAAATTTTTGATGCGTTCCCGAGGTGACTGCTCGGGCATCTCTGGTTTTGTTCTTCGAATCGTCATTTGACATCAGCTAACCTACAGGCCTCCCCTTCCGAATGAATGAAACGGCGGTTTCGAATCATTAAGTTATTGAAATCAACTTTGTGACCATCAAATTCTGGGCCATCGACACAGGCAAACTTGGTTTTACCATCAACCGACACTCGGCATCCACCACACATACCAGTCCCATCAATCATGATTGGGTTTAAACTCACTAAGGTTTTGATATTGTATCTCTTTGTGAGGTCTGAAACTACCTTCATCATAATAATTGGTCCGATCGCCATAATCATATCTACCTTGTGTTTGTCGATTATTTGCTGCAGGACGTCACTGACAAACCCTTTATGACCTTTTGATCCATCATCAGTCGCTATATAGAATTCGTCTGAAAACTCATGGATTTCTTTTTCTAAGAGCAAGAGATTTTCTGTTTTCGCACCAAGGATGGTTATTACTCGGTTCCCTGCTTTTTTTAATGCTTTGACGATGGGGTATAACGGTGCAATACCAACCCCACCACCTACGCAAACGACGGTTCCGTATTTCTTTATCTCCGATGGCATTCCTAGAGGACCTGCGAAGTTTTGGATTGAATCACCGACCTGTAAATTACCCAATTGTTTTGTGGTTTTACCGACCTCAAGAAAGATAATGGTGATAGATCCATCTGTAAGATCAGAATCCGCGATTGTCAGAGGAATCCGTTCCCCTTTTTCATCGATACGCAAAATAATGAATTGACCCGGTAAGGCCTTTTTGGCGACTAACGGAGCTTTGATTTTCATGAGTGTTACTGTTTCTGATAAACGTTTTTTTTCGACAATTTCATACATACAAACACATCAGAGAATAAATCCTGTTACCTGGTAATTTGTTCACATCTTTAAAAGTTTCTGATACGTAGTATCATAGCCTAGATTTTTTATTGGTTTTTCTTTGGTTTGCTTCAATAAAATATTTTTTAGTTTTTTCCTGGTTTTAGGATAATTGCATGACCAGAACGACCATTTAGTTTGACATGTAGGGGTACAGAGAAATGAACGTGATTAACATACTTCAATTTCTTTGTGACATGTTGGCTTTCTAACCAGTCACAATCGATAAAGCAGCAGTCTGAGTGCAAGGGGATGTCAATGTATCCAATTCCATGGCTGATCATGTTCTGGAAGAAATGTGTGCCTTGCGATGGTTTGATGTTGAAGTTTTCAAGGGCGGTTTCAATGATCACTCGTGCGCCAGAGATTTGGCCCCAGCGAACAGGAATCCCAAGCCATCGGTCCTGGGTCCCCCATCGACCGGGTCCCATGAGAATGTACGGAGATGCGGATGCAAGTAACGTTTTGTTGATTTGACCGATTTCTTCAGCGATTTCCATGGTCTTAGAAGAATCAAAACGATCTGATGGAACATAGACGATATCTTGGATCGTATGAATCAATCCATTTCCTAATGCTCGATCGGAACGGATGAAGATTTGTTTTTTTTCTGTCTTGTCGTCCCATCCGATATCAAATTGTTCTGTTGAGACAACGAATGGGCGGATCTGAAGAATAGCAAAGGTCGGGGACGTACGGTTCTGGGGGTCGATGTTTACTGCGAATTCAAATTCAACAGGGCAGCCCATTCCTTTCTGACCCATAAAGAGCAAGTCTTTAAGCAGGGGGGCGAGAGGGAATGCATCATATTTTAATATCCCTGCAAAGGTAATCAAAGGAACCCCTGTCTCGGAGAGTCCATCACGGATTATACCGTCGTTTCGGTCATAACCGCTGGCGATGAGATCAAGTGAACCATCGTTTCTGATGTCAGTTGTCGTCAGTTTGAGTAAGTGGTTATCATTAGGCTCTGAAAGATGAAAATCCTTGTTATGTGTGTTTAACACATACAGCTCTCTTTGGGTGTGCTCCAAGACCAACTCTGGTGAAGAGAAATCTGGATTTATCTCCGGGTAATTTGGGCAGAATCGGAAGACCTTTTCTCCACCAACCACTGCTTTTCCCAAGCCTACTGCAATGTTTACGATCCCTTCCTCGGGGGTCTGATGGGCGATTGGGTAGAAATTATAGGATTTTGCGACACCTGAAAATGTTGGATAAAACCTGCCACCAAATTCAGTTCCTAAAAGTTCCTGGATGATGACTGCCATTTTTTCTTCTTCGATTTTTAATGAAAGTGACTCAGCATAAGCCTTTGGTTCTCTGAAGAATACCGATGCATAGACAAGTTTGATGGCTTGGCAGAGCTGGTTTAACCGATCCTCGTCATCTTCATGATTATTTGGCAAAAGATACGTCGAGTACATCCCAGCAAACGGGTGGTTCTGGTAATCCTCAAGTAATCTTGATGATCGTACCGCAAGAGGTGTTTTAAAATGCTGCAGGATTACTTTTAATTTTTGTTTCAACTCCCCGCAGATATCACATTCAAGGAACGCATGGGTGATTTCAGAATCCGATAGTTCTTCATTTTTGAAAAAACGATGGAGGTTATGATCAGAGACAAAACGGTCGAATTCAAGGGTACCGATTACTACGGTATTGGGGATTTTTATCATAATGTTTTTGTATTTGTCTTCAAGTTTATAATGGGCAAGTAATGCCCGCATGAACGCAAGTCCTCGGCCCTTTCCGCCTAGTGAATCACCACGCAGGCGTGTAAAGGAGGAGTCGAATTCGAATTTCTGTTCATCGAAATCAGTGATAATGCCTCGTTGTTTGCTCTTTCGTGCTTGGTTAAAAACTGAAATAAGATACTGTCTTACTTCATCAAGATTAGAAAAATCAGAGACTTTTCTTGGTCGTAATTCCTTTGCCAGATTGAACTCACAACGAGCCATAAGCCAATTTGAGAAATGGTTACGTTCTGAATGAAACAGTATTGACTCCATAGGGATCATTTGGAGCGCCTCTTCGAACTCTCTCATGTTTGATGCACGTGCTATTTCTGTGGTTTGAACGTGTGATTCCTCATACCTTGAATGAAATACTTTCTTTTTTTGTTGTTTTTGTTCTTTTGGTAACAAGAACACAAAATCCCCAAAACCGAGGTGATTGACGAGAAAATGTTGAAAGTCTAAGACGAGCGTCGGTGATTTCTTATGAAGAAAATATGCATCTAAGGCATCTGCTTTCTCTCTATTTGAAAGATCGGTAGACTGCATCATGATAGGCATATGAACAGAATCCTGCCGTATTAATCGGACGAACTCGAATCCTGCTGTTAAATTTGCGATCCCGTCTTTTTTAAAAGCAACATCGGAGAGTAGCCCAAGAATGTAATCCTTGTATTTTTTGTAATAATACATCGCCTCTTCGAATGTCTCAGCAAGGAGAATCTTGGGTCGTGCCCTGCGTCTGAGCTGTCGTTGCATCTCGTTTAAATCCTCAGAAAGGGATCGTCTCGTCTGTTGGACGACTTCTGTGTATAACATTGGAAGGAACATCGAGTAATGGTATATCGAATCTTCAACCATGATGATAACCCGAACGTTCCCGTTGACGGTGTCATATCGAACATTCAAGCTATCTTCAACATATTTTATTATCGCAAGAAAGAGTGTTGGATCCCCCGTCCAGGCAAAGACCTTATCGACTCCCTCTTTGACATCCTCTCGGTCCTGGAACTGGTTGATGTCGGCTCGATCCGTTGCAAGAAGGACGATGGGAAGTTCAGGGTGAAGTTTCTTAATTTCTTTGCCAAAATCGAATGGATCCATGCCAATGTTTTTTGCCATGGTGATAATCAAGTCATATCGGTGTTCCTTGATTTTCTGAATTGCTTTCTCTCCTGAAAAAACACGGGTCACCCGAGGTGGTTGACTCAGAAGAAGATGCTGATACTGCCCGATGACCAGTTCAGCAATCAATCCTTCTTCCTCGATGGTAAACGCATCATATAAACTAGAAACAATAAGTATCTCTTTTACTCGAAATGGCATGAGGGCGTGATAGATTTGAGCTCCAAGATCGTAGGTTCCTTCAAAATCGTCTTGGATTCGTGAGCTAGGAAACCCTGTTTCTTCTACTTTCATATCGTCACATCGGCAATAGATATATCTTACATTCAAACAGCTAACACTATTAGAATTTTTTGTCCTTATGAAAGTACCTTTACGATAAAAAAACTTTGGAGAGGAGTTATCCCCAAATTTTTTATTCAAATGAAGTTTTTAAATAAGCCGATTGATGAATCAAAAGTGGGATGATATAGAGAGAGCAAGAGAATCAACCTGGGATTACGGCCTGATTACTTTTCGAATTTAATAGAGAGTTTGATGAATGATTTTTTTGAGTTCTGATTGGACAAAAACATACTATGACTAACCAAAAATTTATTATTCTCAAATAGATTGCAGGTCGCATTTAACAGAAGAGAAAATATCTAATAATACATAGCATAGGGATTTAAAAGGTTGAGCTTGAATGACAATAAAAATCATTGTCACTGGTGGAACATTTGATAAGGAATATGACCCATTAAACGGGCAATTGTTTTTTAAAGGGACCCACGTCCCAGAGATGTTGAGACTCGGCCGCTCAAGAATACATACGCAGATAAAAAAGATAATGATGATCGATAGCCTTAGTATGACTACTGCTGATAGAAAAAAAATTTTAAGGGAATGTCAAGCATCAACGCAGGATAAGATCCTCATAACCCATGGGACTGATACCATGGTTGAGACTGCAAAGCTCCTCGGACAGCATGTCCGCGATAAAACAATTATCTTAACTGGTGCGATGATTCCCTATGCCTTTGGAAGCTCTGATGGTCTTTTTAACTTAGGAAGCGCCTTGGCATTTCTACAAACACTCCCACACGGTGTCTACATATCTATGAATGGGAAATATTTTCCATGGGATAATGTAAGAAAGAATAAAGAAGTCGGATTATTTGAACACATAAAATAAAAATCTAGTTTTTTTAGCCCTTCTATTTTTCTTTTTTATCCCTTTTTATCGACGTTCATTACCATGTGTAAATTAGATGGAATCAAGTGAAAAATAAGAAGAAAAAAATAGTGTGTATTTACACGATTCCTTGGTCAAGCATCGCGTCTGCGACTTTGACAAACCCTGCGATATTGGCTCCTTTGATGTAATCGACTTTATCTTTACTGACTCGTCCGTATTTCACGCAGGCTTCATGAATGTTCCTCATGATTTGATGAAGATGCTTGTCTACTTCTTCTGAAGTCCAATTCATCCGCATGCTGTTCTGTGCCATCTCAAGACCTGAGACTGCGACACCACCAGCATTGACTGCTTTTCCTGGTGCGTACATCATTTTCTCTGTGGCGAATTTCGCAGCATCATAAGTGCAGCCCATGTTTGAGACTTCAGCAATCATCATGCAACCGTTCTTCGTAAGGGTCTTTGCATCATCAAGGTCAAGTTCGTTTTGTGTTGCACAGGGCATTGCGATGTCGCATTTCACTTCCCAGGGTCTTTTGTTAGCATGGAAAGGAACATTGAATTTCTTTGCGAAATCTTCCACACGGTCGTTGTTTGAGGCACGCATCTCAAGCATGTAGTCTATTTTCTCTCCTTTGATGCCATCTTTGTCATAGATGTATCCATCGGGGCCTGAGAGTGTGACGACCTTGCCACCGAGCTCGTTGATTTTCAAGGCACAACCCCAGGCGACATTCCCAAAACCGGATAGAGTCACGATTTTGCCTTTGAAACTCTCGTTCTTCAACTTCAACATTTCAGAAGCAAAATAGACACCACCGTATCCGGTCGCCTCAGGGCGTATCAAACTCCCACCCCAGTTGATACCTTTTCCGGTCAGAACCCCGGTGAACTCATTTCGAAGTTTCTTATACATGCCAAAGAGGTATCCAATTTCCCTGCCACCAACACCAATATCCCCTGCAGGAACATCGGTATTCGGACCGATATGTCTAGATAACTCCATCATGAATGATTGGCAAAATCGCATGATTTCCATGTCTGATTTTCCTCTTGCATTGAAATCAGAACCGCCTTTTCCACCACCCATTGGTAACGAAGTAAGACTGTTTTTGAAAATCTGTTCAAAACCGAGGAATTTGAGAATACTGAGATTAACACTGGGATGGAACCGGAGACCACCTTTGTACGGTCCGATTGCGCTATTGAACTCCACACGATATCCACGGTTTACCTGTATTTCTCCTTTATCATCTACCCAGGGAACACGAAACATGACTACTCGCTCTGGTTCAACGAGACGATCGAGGATTTTTGATTTTTTATATTTCGGATTCTTTTCGATAAACGGCATGACGCTTTCTGCGAATTCCTGAACCGCTTGATGAAATTCTTTTTCACCAGGGTTTTTTTCCATGACTTTTTCCATGAACGCTTTTACGTTTTCATCCATAAGGATAGCCTCCAAATGTTCGTGGTCCGTATCAGCCTCCATTATTAAAATCTATGTATTTACGGAACGAGGTCAGCCGTGTGAAGTTAACAGGATACCGGGTCCATGTTCTACAAGAT
>CAZLDE010000058.1:0-9072 GCA_964558215.1 uncultured Thermoplasmatales archaeon | reverse complement strand
CAATTCTATAACCCCGAGGATGATTTTATCCAGGTCGTGTACACTGGATATACCGTCAACACTGATGGATCCCAAGGTTCTGAAGGTCAGTGGACTGCATCGCAGCTGAACGACATGCCTCAAGATCAACGCAACCGAATCGCCATCACAGGGACTGCTTCCGTCACAAAAGAGGATTATTTCGAAACCATGTTCTACAAGACATACATTGGCACTCCTGCTCAGCAGGATTCAAGTGGGAATTATCAAACACCCAATCAACAAATCCCCTGTTATGCAATGAAACATTTCGTCCCTGTCTATATCTCCCCCTATCCATATTATGGGGAGGGAAAAAGTGCAGTCGTCATAGCAAAATACTTTGAGGGTGCTTTTTTTAACGGAAGCATAAGCTGTAACAATACCCCTCTTTCCTTTGTGACCGTTGCTGTTCTTGATGAATACGGATTTCCGCATGATTACGTGGCAACCGATGAAAACGGGAGCTTTAACCTTCTCGCACCGGGAGGGAACATCACCCTACTTTTCACCTACGCCAATGATGTTTTCTTGAAAAGCGTCACGTTTAACAGCACCACAGAGTTGCTCTATGCACCAGTCACAGATGCAGAGGCGATGCGTCTTAACGGTTCAAGATACTGGCGAATGTTTGATATTGATGTGAACATGTCAACCCTTGAAGGTTACGTGTATGAGGACAACAATAACAACAACACCTATGATCCCTCTATTGATACGCCGCTTTCAGGTATTAGTGTCCAGCTTGAGGATTATTACTTCGGTAACCCGGTTCAGCCTGTGGTAACAGGCGATGATGGATACTTTATCTTCCGTAACCTCTACCCGAGTAAATACAATCTTTCTGCAGTGGAAGGCGACTACACGCTTCTGAACAGACAAGCAATCAATGTTGAACCGGATGCGAACTTCTATAACATTTCTAAACCCAGACCATCTGAGGTAAAAGGAGTCATATACCGTGATGTCAATGGTGATACGAAATACACTGCGGGTGAGGAAGTCAATGATGTGAACGTACATCTCACCTACACCAAACTGGATGATACGCAGCTGTCTGTAACCTCTCTGATGACAGGCAACTCAGGAGCCTATTCATTTGCCTCGCTGATACCTGGGGAGTACACGATTAATGCAACAAAAGAAAACGCAACGACAGGCAACCTTGATTTTCTCACCGAGCAAACAATAACCCTGACTGCGAACAAGACCACCTGGGTCAATATATCGCTTGTGTACGCTCCTGTTGATGTCAGCGGAGTCACAAGGGATGACAATGCGGAAATCGGTAATATCCCGATTACCTTCATACCTGATAAATCAGTGCAAAACAACACAGCGACAAAGCAAAGCACAGCAACCTCCAATGCACAAGGACTCTACTCTGTGAAACTAACACCCGGGGCATATAACGTCACCGTCAAAAAAACAGAGGGGGTTACCACGGTATACACATTCGCTGGAAAGCTGTTCATCTCTGTGGGCGAAGGCACTGATTCCTATGACATCGACTTAATAAAAGAATCTGTCACGATAAGCGGTAGCACAACATACAATGGTCTAGGCAAAGCGAACATGACTGTCTTCTTTACAAAGGACACAAGCGTTGAGAACAACACGGCAATCACAAAGAACGTAAAAACCAATCTGAAAGGAAATTACACCATCGAGCTTACCCCTGGTACCTATAACGTCACGGTCGAAGAGCTTGTCAATGAAAGCGGACAAAACATCACCTATACAGCCACAAGCAGGATCGTTCTAAACGTCGGTGATGCACCACGGGTGTTTAATGTATTACTCACGCGTGAACAGGAACTCTAGCGTCGGAGAGGATGTTTCCTCTCCACCACATTTTATTTAATGTTCTTCTTGATACTGTCAGTGATGTTGACTCTTGAAGAGGGCAGGAAAGCAGTGCAGTTTGCACGCCAGGTCATCCAGGAATATCTCAAGCACGTGGAACACACATCGTCAACACTGGGGAAATCTTTTCATCAAAAACAAGGTGTCTTTGTCACGCTTCATACCTTCCCTGATCATGAGTTACGAGGCTGTATTGGTATTCCCCTACCAGTCATGACGTTGGAGGACGCCCTTATCGAATCGGCAGAATCAGTCACAAGAGACCCCCGTTTTCCTCCTTTAAAGATAACAGAGCTTGGTGGCATCATCGTGGAAACCACGGTTCTGACCAAGCCACAACGAATCCCTGTACAACAACCCCAAGAGTACCTGAAATCCATTGTGATCGGACGTGATGGTCTTCTGGTCGAACAAGGCTTTTATAAGGGTCTTTTACTCCCGCAAGTCCCTGTCGAACAAGCATGGGAGACAGAGGAGTACCTCTCACATGCCTGCTTGAAGGCAGGTCTGCCTCCTGATGCATGGTTTGATAAGAATACGAAGATTTCAACGTTTCAAGGGCAGATTTTTACAGAAACAAAACCAGAGGGACCAATAAAGGAGACACAGCTAGATGGACTTCACCGTTGAAGGCAAACTATACCATAACGGAACATACGAACAAGGCTGCCTTGCCATTGATCAAGGAAAAATCGTTGATGTAAAAAAAATTCTAAAGGCAGATACCCATCTAGACATGGGCAATCAGCTCATTTTACCTGCCGGAATTGATCTTCATGTGCATTTCCGTGATCCTGGCTTTACATATAAAGAGGATTTTTCCACTGGTTCTCTTGCTGCTGCCTTTGGAGGTATCTGCTGTGTCTTTGACATGCCCAACAACCAACCTCATGGCACAAGCATCCCGACGTTGAAAGAAAAAACTAAGGTGGCCTCTGAAAAAAGCTATGTCGATTTCGGGGTGTACGCAGCAGTCACAGACGAGAATATCGGCAGAATCGCTGAGATTTCATCGTTTTGTAGTGGGTTTAAGGTTTTTCTCGGGAGTACGACCCATTCGTTGCAGCTTAGCTCTCAGAATATTCGAGTCGCATTGTTAGAAACCAATCGTACAAAGAAGATAACCTTGTTTCATGCAGAGGATGAACAGTGTTTAAGGAATAATAAAGATGAGGAAAGAAATTTGATTGATCATCTCCGCTGTCGGTCCTCAGACTGTGAAGAAACCGCTCTTAAGAACATCCTTGCTAGCTGCTCTGATGTTTCCTCACCAGTCCACATCTGCCATCTCTCCTCTTCAGAGGGGTTTGAAGTCATCCGCAGGAGACCAAACAACCTTAGTGTCGGGGTCACGCCTCATCATCTTTTCTTTGATGTGCAACGACTGAATTCGAATCAAACATTGTATAAGGTAAACCCTCCGATTCGGTCGAGTTTTGATCGTGATGCGCTCTGGTACGGTGTGCGTCATGGGCTTATTGATGTCTTTGAGTCGGATCATGCACCACACACCAGGGAAGAAAAAAACGTTGAGTTCGACGTAGCTCCCTCTGGAATTCCCGGAGTCGAGACTATGTATCCGCTTTTCCTTGGCATGGTAAAAAATCAACAACTGACTATTGAGTCATTACTTGCGTTGCTATGTGAAAGACCAGCGAAGATCATGAACCTTCCAAAAGGAAAACTTGATGTCGGTAGAGATGCTGATTTTATCGTAGTCGACTTGAAGAAAACAGAGTCGATTACTGCAGAGCGGCTGCATTCAAAATGTGGATGGACTCCCTTTGAAGGATTCCCTGGGGTTTTCCCCTCCCGGGTGTTTATCCGTGGTGAGAAGGTCATCGATGACCGGCAGGTTCTTGTGAAACAGGGATTTGGTAAGTACACAGAGGTGTAAGGGATGTTTGATTTCTTGCCACAATGGTTTCAGATTTTCTTTTTTTCCATGATCCCTTGGCTTGAGGCACGGTATATCATTCCGTTTTCGATGCTGCAGTACGGATGGGAGTGGTGGCAAGCATTCCCTCTTGCGGTTGCTGGAAATATTTTCCCAATCCCCTTTATCCTGCTGTTCTTTAAGTATGTGGAGAAATTTCTGCGCAGATTTCCATTCTGGGTGCGGGTTATGGATTGGTTGTTCACCCGGACCCGTACGAAGGCAGACGGGAGGATTAGAAACTACGAATATCTCGGTTTGTTCACCTTTGTCGCAGTTCCGCTCCCCTTCACCGGTGCATGGACTGGTGCGTTGATAGCCTATCTTTTTAATTTACGGTTCTCCCGGTCACTTACGGTCATTTTCCTTGGGTTGCTCCTTGCTGCTGTGATTATGATCCTTCTGACGATTTACATCAGTTGGGCACTTACGTATCTTGGAATCAATATAAAGTGAAAGATTATGGATGAAAAGCTCAAGCGTCTTGCTCATCAACTCGTTGAAAGAATCAGTAGAGAAGTTCGAAAGGAAACGAAGAATAATTTTTATAAACTCGGCAAAACCGTAGGTATTGGGGCTTCTGGTTCACCGACATCCTACATCGATAAGATCGCTGAGGATGTCGCCCTTCGGATGCTTGAAAAATCAGAAGTTAAGGTAAATCTCCTGAGTGAAGAGAAAGGGTTTGTGGATTTCGGTGGCACCTCCGTTTTTGTGTTAGACCCGGTGGATGGTACGCGTAACGCATATCGAGGGATCCCATTCTATGCTGTTTCTCTTGGGATTGGTACTCGGACGATTAGTGATATCTACTATGGTGTGGTGAAAAACATCCCGACCGGTGATGTTTTTACTGCGGAGAAACACCGCGGTGCGTTTCTCAACAAAACGCCGATTCGTGTCTGCGAGATGCCCTCTGTGGACTTACTCTCGTCGATTTCACTGGGCAAAAATTTCACTGCTCAGGCAGGTCAATTATCTAAAAAAGGTAACGTCCGATCGTATGGTTCCGCATCACTTGAGATGTGTCTTGTTGCATTAGGCGCCCTTGATTTTTATTACGTCGGAAAAAGCATTCTTCGCGTTATTGATATCGCTGCAGCCACACTGATTGTCCGGGAGGCTGGCGGGTTTGTGAAAACAATCAATGGCAAAGACCTTGACATGGAATTTACGTTAGCCGAGAGGACCAGTGTTATTGCCGCATGCTCTGAGCAATTCCTCTCCCATCTGCTCCCCAAGACATGAAACATTTATACCTCTGATGTTCTTTTCCCCTCTCAATGACGATTGCAGAAAGAATCCGAAAACAAGTACAGGAAAAAAAACTGCATTTCGCGTTACTGGACCCAGATAAACAAGCACCCTCCGTTGCAGGGGAGATCGCTCAGATTGTGACGGATGCTGGGAGTAGCGCGATAATGGTTGGTGGCTCTACCTTGTTGTCCCAACAGCAGGTGGATGAGACCGTTCAAGCCATTAAAAAGAACTCAGATCTTCCGGTCATCCTTTTTCCTTCAGGTGCTAAATTTCTCAGTAAATACGCGGATGCGGTTTTCTTCATGAGCCTTCTAAACTCAAATAATTTGGGGTACGTTATCAGGGAGCATGTTAAAGGAGCCCCGTTTGTGAAATACTCTGGGCTTGAGCCGATATCAATGGGGTATGTCATTGTAGAACCAGGGATGACAGCAGGACGTATCGGACAAGCAGATTTGATTAAACGTGATGACCCCAAGACCGCGGTTGGGTACGCGCTTGCATCTCAATATCTTGGTATGAAGTTTTTTTACATAGAGGCAGGCTCTGGCGCACCATCACCAGTCCCCAATGAGATGATTCAAGCAGTGAAGGCCAACACCTCGATTCCAATCCTTGTCGGTGGTGGCATCCGCACCCCTGAGACCGCCGTTGAAAAAGTACGCGCAGGGGCAGATATCATCATTACCGGGACTGCCATTGAAAAGGACCGGCATTTTAAAACCACCCTTGCTGATATTATTGCTGCTATAGAAGGTTTGTAAAGTATGCGATATTTTGTGAGTATAGGAGGCGCCTCTGGTAGTATTTACGGCATACGATTGCTTCAAGAATTAACGAAAATGGGACACGAGGTGCATCTGGTCGTCTCCGAGGGTGCAAAAAAGATACTGCTCCATGAGACCTCGTACACCTATACGATTCTTAAAACACAGACACAAAACGTGTATGAGAATGATGATATGACAGCTGGACTAGCGAGCGGTTCTTTCCAACTCGATGGTATGATTGTTGCACCATGCAGCATGAAAACCCTCTCTGCTATCGCAAATGGTTTTGGCGATACCCTTACGTCGCGAGCAGCGACCTGCTGTCTAAAAGAAGGAAGACCCTTGATTTTAGTTCTTCGTGAAACCCCTCTTGATGTACCTGGACTTCGAAATATGCTTGCAGCAAAAGAAAGCGGAGCAGTCATCTTGCCTGCGATGCCTGCGTTCTATCATAAACCAGAGAGAATCGAAGACCTTGTTGATTTCATTGTTGGGAAAATCTTTGATCAGCTCGGTCTACCGCATTCACTGTTCAAACGATGGAAATGAGATAGGGTGACAAGAATGGAAATAACAGCTTGTCCAGTTTGTGGAAGTAAAAATATTGGCATTGGCACGCTTGGTGACGGGATTATCTCCGGATTGTCCTCATGGAAAGAGGTCTGTAGGAACTGTGGGTACCAAGGAGCGTCCCTTGTTTTTGAATCTGAGACTGAGTACAATAAGTTCCTTTCTGCTCTTTCTCATCAAAGAAAACAACTAGAGTCACAGATAGAAGGATCTGGTGGTACGAACAAGGATACGGAGGATAAACGGACACCAGAAGGTAGCGGCAAGTCTGATTCATCCGAAAGCCAGGCGCCCCTACCCCCTTGCGCTGAAAAAAGGAATTATTCCTTTGAATTTATCGTAGCCGTGGTTCTTTCCATCATATTTTTCGTAATCTTGTACGGGAGTCGGTATATAAGCGAATCTAGTGGTGTTTTTTCTCAATATGATCTCTTTATGATGATTTTATTTATCTTTGGCAGCTTTGTTGCAGTGAGTGTTTTTTTCTTTCTGTTCATTATATTTTTAGAAATGATATATCGGAGCATACGAAGGAAAAAAACATAGCAAGTTACTGGTCGCAGAGGTGTATGAAATTCTTAAAGATCTGTTCACCGAATTGCGTATGTTCTACTTCCGGATGAAATTGAAGGCCATAGAATGTTTTTTTCTTATGTCTGATGGCTTGTATCTTACAATTGTCACTTTCTGCCAGGTTGATGAACTCCTTTGGTAACACGGTGACTTCATCGTTATGTGATTCCCAAACAATCGATTTTTTTAAAACACCTTCGAAGAGGGGATCATCATGGTTGCTTAAGGTAAGTTCCACTTGGCCGAACTCAGGGATCTTCGATGGTTTTACAGTGCCACCGAAATGACGTGCCATATATTGATGGCCAGCGCAGATGCCAAGGATTGGGATGTTCGCATAATCAAGGTATTCACCGCAGTTCCCAAGCGTGCTATCCAGTCCGATTCGTGGTGCTCCTCCGGAGAGAACAAGTCCTTGGATGCCTTCTTTTTGTAATTCGGTTAGCAGGGTCGTATTTGGAACGATGTTTGTCTCAACGTCAAGATCGCGTAACGTCCGCCATTCACGATGCGTCCATTGTCCGCCGTTATCAACCACGTAGATTCGTACCATATGATTATTCCCATTCAACAGTTCCTGGTGGCTTGTTTGTCACATCATACACGATCCGGTTGACCTTCTCTTTGAGTGTATTGGTGATTTTCGTGGAAATCGCATCTAGGACATCATGAGGGATTGTACTATAATGGCAGGTCATCGCATCGACGCTTTGTACCGCACGAATCGCAATCGTGTTTCCATAGGCACGCTTGTCGCCGTGTACCCCAACGGTTCTTATTGGAATAAGTACTGCAAAATACTGCCAGGGGAGCCGTATGAGTCCTTGTGCTGAAGCCTGTTCGATTTCCTTTTCAACAATGTCGCAGGCTTCTCTGACCAGCTCGGCGCGTTCTGGTGTTGCTTCACCGATGATGCGTATCGCCAGGCCTGGGCCTGGGAACGGTTGACGTTCTGAAACCTCAAGATTGAGAGAACGGGCGACTTTTCGTACCTCATCTTTGTAGAGGTCACGGAGTGGTTCAACAAGTTTCAGCTTCATGTCCTGTGGTAATCCGCCGACATTATGATGGGATTTAATGGTGTCTCGAAGTCCTCCCCCTGATTCAATCCAGTCTGGTGCAATTGTCCCTTGTACGAGAGACTCGATTTTTTCTTCTCGTGCTACTTTTTCAAAGATTCTGATGAACTTCTCCCCGATGATCTTTCGTTTCTTTTCAGGGTCTTCGACGCCTTTTAAGGCATGATAATACTCGTCGCTTGCATCAACGAACCGATAGTTTAACGACAGGTCCTCCATCATCTTTTTTACCTGTTCCGGTTCGTTCTTGCGCATGTACCCGGTGTTGACGTGTACTGCGATAAGGTGCTTTCCTATGGCCTTGTTCACTAACGCGGCACAGACCGTACTGTCGACGCCACCAGAGAACGCGATAAGCGCTCTCCCCGTGATTTCT
The DNA here is from genome assembly GCA_964558215.1 of uncultured Thermoplasmatales archaeon. Lineage (GTDB taxonomy): Archaea > Thermoplasmatota > E2 > DHVEG-1 > DHVEG-1 > SM1-50. The sequence continues at coordinate 624 of CAZLDE010000058.1, read as the reverse complement.
TTCTGCAGATTGGCTGTTGTTTTTTCAATGAATTTCTCTGCGTTAAACATCAAAGGTTCCTCTATTTCGACATTGCTTTTTCCCGCATTTTTTTCCGGTAATCAGCTAGTTTTTTTGTAAGTTTTTTATCGTGTATGGCAAGGATTTCTGCTGCGAGCAGGGCAGCGTTCTCCCCTCTGTCAAGTCCCACAGCACCCACAGGGATCCCGGGGGGCATTTGAACAATAGAAAGAACTGCATCAAGGTTAATTTTTCCACTCACTGGAACCCCGATTACGGGTTTGATGGTGTGTGCGGCAATAACTCCAGGTAACGCAGCAGAAAGTCCAGCGATTCCGATAAAGACATCAGCGGTGCTGTTCTCGACAATCGTTTTCAATACATCGGGTGTTCGATGGGCAGATGCGATTTTAACTTCATAGGTGATTCCGAATTCCTTAAGGATTGTTTGTGCTTTTTCAGCGATAGGCATGTCTGAAGATGACCCCATGATAATCTGAACGTTCATAGTCTCACATCAGGAAATACTATCACCATATAAATAGTTTCAACCTTTGTTTTTCCTCTATGGGTCTGTCTAATAAAGCCACTTTCTCATTAGATGAGGGACACGCCTATCACCCC
>CAZLDE010000057.1:0-9111 GCA_964558215.1 uncultured Thermoplasmatales archaeon | reverse complement strand
AGTGTTCACCTAGTGTTCAATGGTTTTACTAGGAAAATCGAAATAAACATGCCATTTATAACACTTTTTACTCCAATACCTCTTCCGAATCCATTCTTAGGGAAGAATGGGACCATAACCTTTAAAACATAGATTAGCTTGCCTATTTGGATTTGTGAAAAAACATGAAACAGAAATTTGTTATGCCTGGTGATCAGCTCTCCACCTCCGAGGAATTATTACCAGGGGATGGAACCTTCGAAGAAAATGGGATTATCCGGGCGGCTCGGATAGGAACCTATGTCGTCGATGAAAAACATCGAACCGCAGAGGTAAAACCCGCATCGAGCATACCAGTACTTCTGAAAAAAGGAGATATCGTAATCGCAAAAGTCACGATGGCAAAACCAACCATGATTATCGCTGAAGTGGTTCATGTCACGGGAAAAAACAGGTCAATATCAAGTGACACGGATGCTACGATTCATGTCAAGGAAATCGCCCAGGGTTTCATCAAAGACGCATCTGCGGAATATAAAGCAGAGGATTATATCCGCGCCAAAGTCATCCAGGTAAAACCAAGCGTCCAGCTTCAAACAAAAGACAGAGATCTTGGGGCGATAAAGGCACTGTGTTCAAAATGCAGACATGCGCTCATCAAAAAAAGCCATGGACTGGAATGTGAGAACTGCGGGAATAAAGAACATAGGCGCATCGCAGAAGATTATGGAGCAATCGATCTTGAAAAACTATAAAAACAAATGAAACGGTCTGTGAGAACATGGATTTAAAAACCATTAAAAAAACAAAAACCGAGCTTGAACTTGAAATCACAGGTGAGGACGAAACAATCCTTCATCCTATTACCCATATTTTACTGCAGAACGATGATGTCGAATACGCTGCTTGTATGGCAGATAGTCCTTTGGCGAAAAAAAAACGTTTATTTGTCCGCGTGAAGAAAGGATCCCCAGAGGACGTTCTTAAAAAAGCTGTGAAATACCTTGAGGATGAAGTCAAACAATTCGGTAAAAATTTTGAATAAAAGCAGAGTAATACGTTGATGAAAACCCCTCCTTTTGAGCATGAGATTGGAATTGATACCTACTGCTCAAATCAACCTGGTATCGGAGGAAAAGTCAGAGTCCACATCGATGACTTTCGCGTAACAGAACTTTTTTTATATCCCCAAAAAAAAGAAAACGGGAACTTCACCATCGCTGAGGTTTCCTGCAGGAACTGGGAGACACACACCCTGGTCCATGAGATAGCACGACGATTACATTGCTCTCAACGAAGAATCAGTTTTGCAGGAACGAAAGATAAACGAGCATGGACCACCCAACTGATGTCCTTTGACCATGTTCCCCCGGAACACTTATCGAACCTGTCAATCCGAGATGTTACCTTCACCAATATCTACCAGTCTAACACACCGGTGCGCATCGGGGATCTGAAAGGAAATCATTTCGAAATTAAGATACGGAACATCCCAAGGGATGTTTCCTCTGAACAAATCTTGTCTCTTCTGTCTTGTTTTCAAACCTGGGGCGGTTTTCCGAATTTTTATGGTATTCAACGCTTTGGTGCTATCAGGCCGATTACTCATCTGGTGGGCAAATCCATTATTCAAGGTAATTTCGAAAAAGCAGTGTTCACCTACATCGCAAATCCTTTAGATGGGGAAAACAAGGAAACCTATACGCTTCGCCAAGAGCTTGAAAAAACAAAAGATTACGCGCAAGCCTTTCATGCATATCCTGACACCTTGAATTTTGAAAAAGCAATGCTCCATAAACTCCTTGAAAAACCAGATGATTTTATCGGTGCACTCAACCAACTGCCAAAAAATCTGCTGCTTATGTTTATAAACGCGTATGAATCCTTCCTTTTTAACAAGATCCTCAGTGAACGATTAAAAAAAGACATCCCGATTCATCAGGCAATCGTAGGTGATATCATCGCTCCGGTCAGAAAGAACGTCATCTCCAATGAGATCATCCCTGTCAGTCACACCAACATCGATAAGGTCAATATACAGATCTTGAAAAGAAAGGCGGTTGTGACCGGGTTACTCACTGGTTATGACGCAGTCTTTGCGAAAGGGGAAATGGGTGAAATCGAACAGGCGGTGGTCGCATCAGAAAAAATAGATCGACGAGACTTCATCATCCCGGAGATTCCTTTTCTTTCGTCCTCAGGGTCACGACGACCCCTGCTTGCTTTGTTACCATCCCTCGATTGGACATTCACAGAAGATGAACTCTCCAAAGATCATCAAGCTCTTCAGCTGCGTTTTGAGCTTCAGAAAGGATGCTACGCAACCTGTCTCCTCCGAGAGATAATGAAATCAACAGATCCAAAGAATTATTAGAAAAATCCTGAAATGGAAACGGTTTTAACGAGGTTGTGCCATTACCAGACGGTTTCAACCTCCTGAAATCCTGATTTGGTGTCAAACAATGATTCAACCTCCTCAACAAAAATACAACCCAAAAGAAGTAGAAAAACACATACAACACTTCTGGCAACAACACGATATTTTCAAAAAATCGATAGAGCAACGAAAAGCCTGCCCGCCGTACGTGTTTTTAGAAGGCCCCCCCACCGCAAACGGGATGCCTCATCCAGGTCATGTCCTTACAAGGGTGATGAAGGATCTAATCCTCCGCTATCAGGCGATGAACGGACATTACATCCTTCGGAAAGCAGGATGGGACACCCATGGACTCCCTGTCGAAATCGAGGTTGAAAAAAAACTTGGCCTTGAAGACAAACAAGCAATAGAAACCTACGGCGTTGCAAAGTTCAATGAAGAATGCAAAAAAAGCGTGTTCCGCTATGAACATGCCTGGGTCGAGATGACCCAGCGTATCGGGTTTTGGCTTGATATGGACAATCCCTATATCACCTTAAAAAATGATTACATTGAATCAGTATGGTGGTCATTGCAACAAGCTTGGAATAAAAAATTGCTCTATCGAGGTCATAAGGTAGTTCCCTATTGTCCACGCTGTGGGACAGCGCTTTCAACCCATGAAATCTCACAAGGCTATAAGGTTGTTGAGGATCCATCGATCTTTGTCAAATTCAAAATAAAAAACGAGGATGCTTATTTCCTTGCATGGACGACGACTCCCTGGACCTTGATATCAAATGTCGCCCTTGCCGTGCACCCGAACGAACCATACATCAGAGTGCGATTGAACGGCGAGGTTCTGATTCTTGCAGAGGAACGAGCAGCGGTGCTTCTCAAAGGCCAAGAATATGAACTGCTTGACCGATACAGTGGAAAAGAACTGGAGCATAAGGAATATGAACCGCTTTTTTCCTATTCGACACCTGAGAAGAAAGCATGGTACGTCGTGCTTGCTGATTTTGTCACCATGGAGGATGGGACTGGTATTGTCCATATCGCCCCAGCCTTCGGAGAAGATGATTACAACGTCGGACGTTCCTATGATTTACCAGTTGTTCAACTTGTCAAACTCGATGGAACATTCCCTGAAGAAGTAACTCTCTGGAAAGGACAATTTGTCAAAGACGCTGATCCCAGCATCATTCAGTACCTTGAAGAAAAGGGTTTGCTTGCTGGCACAAAAAAACATTCCCATGAATACCCGTTCTGCTGGCGATGTGATTCACCTTTGTTGTACTACGCGATGGAATCCTGGTTTATCGCGATGTCAAAAGTGCAACAATCTCTGGTGAAGAACAACAATCAAATCGCCTGGTATCCACCGCATCTGCAGCAAGGACGTTTCGGTGATTTCATCCGTGAGGTGAAAGACTGGGCTCTTTCACGGGACCGATATTGGGGCACACCCCTGCCAATCTGGACTTGTACAAACAAGAAATGTCACCATGTCATCTGCATCGGGAGCGTACAGGAACTCCGTGACCTCAGTGAATCATTCCCTGAGGAGTACGATTTGCATAAGCCCTTTGTCGATGAACTCGTCATATCATGCCCAAAATGCAAAGCAGCTATGATACGGGAAAAAGAAGTCATCGACTGTTGGTATGACTCTGGTTCTTCGTTTTTCGCTCAGTGGCATTACCCGTTTGAGAACACAGAGCTTTTCAAAGAGAACTTCCCGATAGATTTTATCAGCGAGGCACTGGATCAAACCAGAGGCTGGTTCTATTCCCTTCTGGCTATTTCAACGTTTTTATTTGACACAAACCCTTATAAAACCGTTCTTACCCTCGGATTGGTACTTGACAAAGACAATCAGAAAATGAGTAAAAGTAAAAAGAACTATGTCGACCCGACGATTATTCTTGACCATGATGGCGCAGACGCGTTACGGTGGTACCTTATTTCTGCAAATGCTCCCTGGATGTCGACTCGATTCTATGAGGAGGCGGTTAAAGATACCCTTGGGAAGTTTCTGCTGACGTTTTGGAATTCGTATAACTTTTTTACGACCTATGCGGTGCTTGATGCTTTTGATCCTGCAAAACACCAGATTCCTCTGAAAAGAAGAGGGCTTCTGGACCGCTGGATTTACAGTCGGTTCAACAAACTGATAAGAGATATCAATCAGTGTATGGAAAATTTCGAGACCCATAAGGCTGCTCGGGCAATCGAAGGCTTCATAATTGATGATTTTAGCAACTGGTATCTGAGGCGTTCCCGTAAACGACTGTGGGTTGAGGAAAATACAGCGGATAAACTCTCAGGGTATACCACAATGTATGAGATCTTTATCGGGTTATCCCAGCTTCTTGCCCCGTTCATCCCATTCATGACTGAAGAGATCTATCAGAATCTGAAAACATCTGATATGGCAGAAAGCGTTCATCTCTGCAAGTACCTCGCTGTCAATGAAAAGGTCATCGACGAGGATCTTGAGAGCGGCATGGCGCAGATCCGCGCTTTGGTCGAGGCCGGCAGAGCGCTTCGGTCGAAGATTAACATCAAAGGCAGACAACCCTTATCGTCTGCGTCTCTTGTCTGTTCAAAAGAAATCGAAGCATCGACAAAACCATTGTTAGAGTTGATAAAAGAAGAACTCAATGTTAAAAACATTACCTATGCACGTGACACCATCCTGTTTATGACTAAAACCGTGAAACCAAAATTCTCCCGGTTGGGACCAAAATACAAGGAGAAAGCAAAGCAGATTACCCAGGTTCTTGAGACGCTGGACAAGCAGGAGCTCTACCAGCAGCTGCAAAAGAAAAAAGAGGTGGTGCTGAGCATCGAATCTGAGAAGATACGGTTGACCGCTGATGATTTCGAAGTTGTTGAACATGAAAAAGAACATTACGCTAAAGCAACAATACAGGATATCATTCTCTTTATCGATACAACCGTCACCGCTGCGTTAGAAGCAGAAGGTTTAGCACGGGAGCTTATCAGACGGATCCAGTCGATGCGCAAGGAATTAAACCTTGATGTTGAAGATAAGATCATCACAGAAATCGCCCTAGATGATAGCAAACGAAATGCTCTTGAGAAATGGCGGGATCACATCAAAGAAGAAACACGTTCAAAATCCTTCACCTTTGTCGACACCCCGAAGGGGAGTCTTCTGAAAACATGGGAGATCGACGAACTTACTGTACACATAGGGATACGGAAATAGAAGAAAAGAATAACTACCTGCCAACAAACTATATATACATAAAACCTTATTTTTTTTGTGGATTGCGGGATGCAAAAAAGGATACGTACCTCTAGCAGTAGCAAGAAAAAGAATGCGGGCGCATGTCAATTGAAAATATCCTTTTCACTTTGTTTCATCACCTTTCTCTTCATTCTTCTTGCCACGCCGCTCGGTTCATCAGACAGCCCTATGTATATCCCTTCGGTCCCAAATGGAACCTCATTTGGGTTTGTCGGAGTTGAATACGACTATACAATCGTTACGATAAACCCAGACTCATCTTGGATGATCGACTGGGGGGATGGATTTAACACCTCTTGGTTGCAGCTTGAGGCAAACAAAACCTCTATCATCCAGACCCATCAATGGAACAACCCCGGTGTCTATCAACTCCATGTGAAATATAAGGCAGAAACCGCCCCTTATGGAGTATGGTCGGAACCTAAGGTTATTGAGATTACCACCCTCTCTTTGGATGATTTTCCAGATAAACCAGTCATACAGACAGCAAAGGTCCAAGGCATCACCTTGGAGAAGTATACCTATTCGGCGGTTGCAGTAGATCCTCAGGGGTATACGGTGAGCTATCGGTTTGATAATGGCAACGGTACTCTGTCTGACTGGACTGCTTTTGTCCCCTCAGGTTCAAGTTCTTATCAGTCGTTCATATGGCAACAACCCGGGAAATATTATCTCCGGGCCCAGGCGAAAAACCAATATGGTCTTGAATCAGAATGGTCAAACCCAATACAGGTCATCATCAGAGATAGAGAAGAAAGCAATGAGACTTCGGTTGATTATGTGCTGCTCAACGACGTAAGTTATAATATTTTATATTCATCTGAATACCAAGGGACATTATACAACCCGTCAACAGGCAGCTCCAATGACATCCATTGGAACGGGGCAGGGGTGTATCTCATCGATGATGATAGTGACAGTCGCTGGGAGTATATCTATATCCCCGCCCAAGGACAAATTCAACCCTATATAGAACCACATCATTCTCAGTATGATTTTATCTCACAGCTCCCCTGGCGTTTTATCATTATCATCGCAAGCATCATCCTTGGGATCATCGGTGTTGTCCTTGTATTAATAAAAAAAGGCGTTATTTACATCTATGAAGAGGAAGTTGTTGTCGAAGAATAAAGAACGACATGGTTAACCAAATGTATTTTATAGTATTAATATTTCCGACTGTTGATGATCGCATTAGGAATTGAAGGCACGGCTCATTCCATCGGCGTTGGGATTATAAAAGAATCCCAGGAGAAATGCCGCGTTCTTTCTAACGTCATTAAGACGTATCAACCAAAAAAAGGTGGGATACATCCAAGAGAGGCAGCGAACCATCATGCCACCTATCTGCCTGGTTTGATTTCAGAATCCCTTCAGACTGCGGGGATTGATTTTCAAAAAATCGATCTTATCGCTTTTTCACAGGGTCCTGGTCTTGGTCCTTGTCTACGGACTGCTGCAACCGCGGCTCGTGCTCTCGCACTGAGTCTTGATAAACCACTCATGGGTGTGAACCATTGTGTTGCGCATCTGGAGATCGGGCGGGGTACCGTGGAAGGTTGTACGGATCCCGTTCTGTTATATGTCTCTGGCGCGAACACTCAGGTGATCGCGTTTGCGGAAGGAAGATACCGTGTATTTGGTGAGACCCTGGATGTTGGTATCGGAAACTGTCTTGATAAATTCGGTAGAACACTGGGGATGGAGTTTCCTTGTGGACCGAAAATCGAGCAACTCGCTAGAAATGGCAGCTCCTACCTCCCACTGCCTTATTCCATGAAAGGGATGGATATCGCATTCTCTGGTCTTCTGACGGCAGCGGAATGTCATGTGCAGAAGAAAAAACCCTTAGAGGATGTGTGTTTTTCACTCCAAGAGACCGCGTTTGCGATGCTTACTGAGGTGACCGAACGGGCGATGGCTCACACGGAGAAACAGGAGGTGTTGTTGGGGGGCGGGGTTGCATCCAACAAAAGGCTCCGGGAGATGGTTGAGACAATGGCTCTAGCCCGAGGGGCAAAATTTTTCGTACCGTCCAGGGACCTCTGTGTCGATAACGGGGCGATGATCGCATGGCTTGGGTTGTTGATGTACCAGAGTGGCTTACGCATGAGGGTTGAGGAGAGTGTCATCAACCAACGATTCAGGACCGATATGGTAGAGGTGACCTGGCGTGCCTAAGAAAATTCTGTACCGCGGGGCTGAAGCTGAGATTTGTCTCTCAAAATACATGGGGAGAAATGTTGTTCAGAAACATCGTTTGAAAAAATCATATCGTATCAAGGAAATTGACAACCAGCTGATCGCAGCGCGTACAAAAGAAGAGGCGAAGCTGATGGCTGAATCCCGGACGTATGGTGTCTCAGTCCCCATTATCTATGACGTGGATCTTGTGCAGGGAATCATCACGATGGAGTTTCTTGCGGGAAAAAGGGTGAAAGATATCCTAAACTCCTTAGATGAACCAGAACGAAAACGAATCTGCCACATGATCGGCGAAAGTATCGCACGACTTCATAACCATGACATTATCCATGGTGATATCACCACCTCAAATATGATTCTCTTACATGATCGCATCTATTTCATCGATTTTGGTCTCGGATGCAAAACCATAGAAACAGAGGCAAAAGGGGTTGACCTGCATGTACTCATGGAAGCATTTGAATCGACACATTCAAAGTATTCATCATGCTTTCAGTATGTGTATGAAGGATATAGAACGGAATTTCAGGGAAAAGCTTCTGAGGTCATGAAAAAAATCGATGATATTGTCCGGCGGGGCAGGTATCGCTAAGAAACCGGGCTAATCATACATGCATATTAGAGAAAATCCTTTAGTTTCTTTCTATCTGGATTAAGGATGTGGTGTACCCGCTGGCAATACATAATCTGTAAGAGCGTTGTCTTTGCAATAAGACCCGGGTAATTTTCCAATAGCATCCCACTGAATTTTTTCGCATGTCGTAAATCCTTTGCTGTGAAGAGAATAATCCAATCATATTCTCCATGAAGGTAAAGGCTACTTTCTATGGTGATGCCGAATTCATCGTATAATGATTGTAAACGACTATCGGTAATGTTATCAATAATTTTTTGGGTAATAGGGATATTTGTTTTTTTTAGTAACAGCAAAAATTTTTGAAGATTCTGAACTTCCCAATCGACGATCGTCGTATGACCCCAGATTACTTTTTGTTGTTCGTATCTCTTAATCGTTTTCCATATTTTTTGTCTGGATACGCCACATTCTTTTGCTAAAAGGTCGATGTCTCTAATCGAGTGTTTCTGAAGTTCTCTGAGAATCTTCATTTCCTCTTTATTTACTTCATCTTTGCTTTTTTTCGGCATATATGGCTTCCCGCTATGGTATGCTACAACCGTCAGTTCTATAAAAAATTTTTGCGAAACTAGGATAAAACTGTGAAAAAAAAAAAATGTTATTTTTTATAACGAATTGAAAGGAAAATGGAAAATCTTAGATAATGAACAGAAG
>CAZLDE010000056.1:0-9239 GCA_964558215.1 uncultured Thermoplasmatales archaeon | reverse complement strand
ATAAGATACCTCAATCTGCAGTAATCATTCAACGGGGGATATTAAAGCAGATTAATACCCCATTTATGGATATGCTTGGATATCCTAGGGATGAACTTATGGAAAAAAGCTTTTTTGATTTCATCGCCCTTGAAGGTCTTGCAGATGTTGAAAAATATTACCTTGATCGATTAAAAGGTGATACTGTTTCTATGTACACGACAGTGTTTTCAACAAAGGAAAATAGTAAGATCCCTGTAGAGGTTAATATCAAACAAACAGTCTATAATGGAGAAAAAGCAGAGATTCTTATCATTATCAGTCGTGGCACATAGAAAAATAAAAGATGTATCATTAGTGATATAAAAAAAGAAAAAAGGGAGAGGTTTGTTCTCTCCGGATTTTATTATAGGTTACAGACTCGGTATTTGAACGCCATTGGTGCTTGAGCGACAAAGATACCAGATCCACCGAAATCTGGTACGAGTTCTCCTTCGAGCACTTCACCGGGTAGTAAACCACCTGTATCTGGCAATACCGCAGTGAGATTGACGATTAAAATTGCATGGTCTGTTGCACTCATACCATTGGTTTTCATTATTGAGTTATCGCGATCATGAATAGCGATTACACCATAGTTTGTCGCATTTAAAAGACTCAGATCAAGGGTGTGGAATAACCCACTTGCACCAACGACGGAGGCTTTGGATGAGATGTTAAGGCTTAGCACCGAGAAATTATCTAATCTGATATACAATAGTGTTTTGTTCAGATCGATATCCAATGACCCTGCTCGAGGTGATATCGAGATCGCGAGGTAGTCAATTTTTGATTTTTGTTCATTTGTATATCCCGTGACACTGACGACGCGTAGACCACTTGAGACATCTCGTATTGTTTGTTTTCCAACTGCATATGCACGCTGTTGGAGGTTTTCTGCAGTTTGTATAATGACACTAGCTGCGACTGCTGCAACCAGAATCATGGCAATAAAGACAATAAGAGTTCCAATACCAACTGCTGCTTCTTCGTCTTTATGGATTGGTTTTTTTTCAAGTCTGTGTTTGTTACCTGGTTTAATTGCGATGATTGTATCAATCCTGAGACATCCTAAACCTTGTGTGGAATCTACGAGAATAAATCCGTCTTTATAGTCGACGTCTTCAAGGATACCTGATACCACATTTGCTCGTTCTTCGCCGGGTTCTTTGGTTACGATTTTGCAATATTTTCCAACCAGCTTTTCCATATAGCGTTTTGTCATTTCTTTCACCTTCCTTACCTGCCACTCATAATCATGGCAGTCTTATGCATGTAACATGTTCGCAAATAACACTATATAAAGATTCGGCGGTCAACACCCAAAATGTAAAAATCACACAAACACGATTTTACCATCCTCTCCTTATAAATTAATAATGAACGAGTTGGTAACTACAGGAAAAATACAACCAAAATCCTTTGTTTTTTATCGTATCGGCTTGTTTCCTTCCTTGGTATCAGAACAGATAACAATTGTATAATAAGATTTATATATTTTTCAGACGAAGCATTTTATGGAGAAAACTAGTGGTTCTATGAATAATCATGCAAAGCTCGGGGTCATCGCCGGTATAATGCTTATCGGTTTCGTCTTAATCGGTGCAGTCTCAGCATCGGTTCTTATAACCAGCACGGATACCAACACCGAAGTCGACATTGATACGATGACCAATGAGGTTGTAGATGAAATTTGCAGTTATTTACAAATAAAACAAATTATTGGTAAATACCAAACAATTCAAGAAGAACAAAAGATCAAAAAAATTGCAATTCTCATCAAACCCTTTGTCTCCCAAAACATCGACCTTTCACATATGACCATTGAACTTTGTGATGGTGAACAATATTCTATTCTCTTTTATAGTGGGTTATCAGATTCTATTCGACATTCATCGCTTTTTGAACATCCTGTTTGGACCAGTGCAGAATCTGGTACATTTAGTCTTCTATCGACAATTGATGACGATGACTCAATAAAGATTTTACATCTTATTAATAAAAATACAGATATGGCGTTTATCACAATTGAATTGCCTGATGAAATCGCCATGAGATATGACGATTTCCTTACAATAATAATTCGTCCTTCACCTGGTGTGAGTAGGACTGTTATCCTCGAAGCACCCCTACCGATAAAAAACGTTGTAAGCCTTTATTAATGATACTGAACTAATATCATTTTTTTTCGTCTTCGTCTTTTAATTTCTTTGTTTTAAGATGATCTTCTGCAGTATGATCAAGACATTTTTCGATTTCGTTGCAGATACGCAATTTCTCTTTTCAGGTGATATCATCATGATGATTTTCTTGATTGGATTCATCATTTTTACTAATCTGGTTGATATCCCCCGCTATTATCTTTTTCTCATCCTCAATAGTTGATAACGCCTCCTTATTGACGGTATCCTGGCTGTGTTTTGTCTCTATTAGGGTGTGGTGGGTTTTAAGATCACCTATTAAGTCGTCCTCTGATAGTTTTATTGTCACAGGGTCTCTGTCAACATGACTTATCCTGAGTGCTTCTTGCAGTTTTGTTAATTCCGTAGTTTTTGTATCCAACTCTTGTTTCATGATGCCAAAATCTTTTACCGTTGACGTAAGCTGGGCGTGTTGAGTCTGTAGCTCATTTTTTAACAGACCGATGGTACTACATTTCTCATCTAATTCATCAAGTCGTTTCTTAAGGGTTCGCTTTATCTGATCTACTTCAAGTATTCTTTGTTCTTGATCTTTTTTTAAGGCGTCTACCTCTACCCGTTGGTTTTGTTCAATCTGATTCCTCTTTTCCAATTGTTGTCGGAAATCAGAAATTAACTCTTGATCCTTCCTCGAACTGTTAAAAACCTTCTGTAATTCGTTCTCTTTACATGCTAATTCATTCTCAAGGACCTGTATCTTGTTAAGATGTTTTTGGCATACTTCTCTAGTGAACGATAACTCTTCATCCTTTTTCGTTAGTTTAAGTGCCTTTTCTTCTACTGAACGATGGTGCTGTTCAAGAGTACTGAGAAGCTCATCTCTTTGTACTGTTTTTTCAAGAAGGTTCGTCTGATTCTCAGTCAATTGTCTTTTCATATCATCTATGATACAATTTCGTCCAATAATTTCAGTTTGTAAAGAATCAACGATTTCCTGCTTTTCTTTCAGTTCCTCAGAAAGAATATGGAACTCTCTTTGTCTTTTTGTCAACTCCAATTGAAACGTTTCAGTAATCTGTGATTTTTCCAATAACAACAGTTGTTTATCGCTTAGTTGCTTTTCCAAATCTGAAATAATCCTACTACGTATGTCAACTTCTTTCTGAAGAGCCATTACATCCTCTTCTAGCTCCTTATCATGTACTGTGAAGTCTAACGTTTTTTTCTCGAGTTCCAGGTGGACATCCCTCAGAAAATTATCTTTCTGTTCTAATTTCAACTCAAGTTCCTTGACTTGTTCCTTCGCATCTCGGAGTTCAATATTTTTTAGAACAAAATCGACCCATTTCTTCTCAGAATCCCTCTTAAAAAGTTCAAGGTCGTTTCCTTGTTCAGACAACTCCTGTCTGAGATGGAGTAGTTCATTTTTCTTTTCCTGAACCTCTAAAGCTGTCTTTTGTAAACCATCTTGTAGCTCAACAATAAGGTCCTCTTTTTGTTTTAACAATGTGTTAATGGAGTGTAATTCGGTAAGGTTCGTGTTGAACTGCGATTGTATCTCAGCAAGTTCATGCTCTTTACTCTTGATCTGCTGTCGGAACAAATGTAAGTTTTTCTCTTGTGCTTGTCTTTCTGTCTCCTTATGTTCTACCTCTGTCTCAAGATGTTCGACCAACTGCGTTTTTTCAACAAGATGAGTTTGTTCATTTTCAAGCTGTTGTTCCATGCTTTCTATGATCTTATTACGTGAATCGATTTCACCACGTATCATATCAAGTTCGATACATGCTTCTTGAAGACGTAATCCCTGCGCGTGGAGCTCATTGTCCTTCTGCAACAACTGCTGCTGTTTTCGGTCTAGGTTCTCACCGGTCTTTTTTAAAAGTTCTTGATGGTGGGATACATCATCTTTTAATTTTTCCATAACGGTGCTATTCTCTATAAAGAGAGTCTGGTTTTCTGTAAGCATTTTTGTCATATTCTCAATGATTTTATTTCTCGAAAAAATATCGGTTTGAAGACGTGCAAGTTCGTCCTGCTGTTGCTGTAGCTGCTGTTTCTGTTTAACGATTTCATCATTTTTGTCCTTCACATGGTCTTGTAAGGTTTCGACAAGCAATGATTTCTCCATAAAAGAGAGTTGTTGATCCTCCATCTGTTTTTCAATAGTCTGAATCATCCTATTTCGTGCTAGAATTTCATCTTGTAATCCTTTGATTTCTTCAACCTTCTCTGGTAATTCTTTTTTCAAGGTGTCAAGCACTTTGTTTTTTTCTTGTAATTCTTTGTTTATCTTTGCTAATCGACGATTGTTTTGTTCCAATTCTCTACTGAGTTGCTCAGTAAAATGATTATTCTCCACTATCCATGCTTGTTTCTCTAATAATTGACCTTCGATATCTTGAATAATCCTATCTCTTTCTTCGATTTCCTTCTCTAATGACTGTTTTTCTTGTTTTTTTTCATCAAATTGCTTTTTCATTGACTGCAGAGACTGGTCTTGAGTCATTATTTCTTTTTGTAATCTTTTAGAATCCTCTGATTTTTCAACCAGCTGTGTTTGTTGTTCCAGAATCTGATGCTCGAGGTCGTCAAGAAGATGATTCCTGATTTCAAATTTGTTACGCAATGTCTCCTCTTCTTCGTCTTTAAAGATAGTTATTTCTTTTTTTTCTGTCAATTCAGGCTTAGGTCGTTTAAGCGCCTCATCAGTTATTTTATCAAAAAATAAATCAATTGCCTCATGGATATGCGATATCTTGTCTTTCGAGGAAAGTGGATTTTTACCAATAACTCTCTCCTCAATATTATCATTGATTTGCATACTTTTCTTTCTCATCTGTGCGTGTTCGTTGCTTCTACTCATGTCAAATCCTATACACAGTTTCTTTTTTGTTTTTACAGAAGGTTCTTGTCTATCACTCTGATTTATTTGAGAGGCGATATGTTCTTTTTTCTCTCTTTTCACAGAAATCATTCAGTACAGTCCTCACAATCCTACAGGTCGCATCTACCCTCCGGCATGGGTAATGGGTGTTTTTGTTCATTAACATTTCGGAGTCCCGGTAGAGATTCGATCGATGTTATCAAAAGAATATAGACGAATAGGGATAATAACGCATTTTCATTCCATGTCCTGTCTTCTCTACGAAGGATTTATAAAACAAAGACTATATCCTGGCAGACATCATGCCAGATAAATGGAATACTTTTGAACAAACACCGGTTGAATCTCCATTTGATTTGGAGGTATTGCAACGTGAGGTCGGTCAACGGTTTCCTTTCTATGATATGAAATCAAACATTAACACAGTTGCGTTTTTCTGCCGTATCGATGAAGAAACTCTTGAGGAAAAATTCGAATCACTTCGTCTAACGTTGCTAGAGAAACGGTACATCCCTATGATAAAACATGAACGGGGAGAATATATCATCTACATTGTCAAGAAACCTCAAGGAAAGAAACAGAAACCAATATGGGTCAATATCATCTTACTTATCGCAACCGTATTTACTACGACACTTGCAGGTTCACTTCAATGGGTCGATATCGATCAGGTTGACTGGATTAACATGGTTTCTTTGGGCTACCTCTGGCAAGGATTCCTCTATTTTTCCATCCCTCTGCTGCTGATTCTTGGTGTCCATGAGATGGGGCATTATTATGCATCAAAGAAACACCATGTTGATGCATCGTTACCCTTTTTTATTCCACTTCCACCGCCATTTCTACTTGGAACCTTCGGGGCTTTAATCTCCACCAGAGAACCAATTCCTGATAGGAAAGCGTTGATTGATATTGGTTCTGCGGGGCCTTTGTGCGGGTTTCTTGTCGCAATCCCTGTATCGTTGGTAGGATTCTATTTGATGCAACAAAACCCGATTCCCTTGCCAACGAACGGAGCTAGTTTCATTCTGCTCCCACCTTTGCTTTTACAATGGATGCAAGGTCTTTTCGCCATTTCTGATAATTTTGTTATTCATCCAACCTTGTTTGCCGGATGGGTTGGTATTTTTCTAACCGCTGTAAACTTACTACCCACAGGTCAGCTTGATGGTGGCCATGTCGCACGAGCAGTTTTAAAGGAGAAACATAAGTACATTAGCTGGGTGGTCATTTTTGTGCTTGCCGGCTTGAGTTTTTTCTACTCAGGTTGGCTGATGTTTGCCATTATCATCTTGCTTTTCATCGGTACTCAGCATCAACCACCACTCAATGAAATCACACGATTAGATACAAAAAGAAAACTCCTTGGCATGGTGATTCTCATCATCTTTATCCTCTCATTCGCTCCAATCCCTTTCGCCGCATAAGCTGCTCTTCTAAAGTATTTCATCAAGAACGACGAATCGTAATGGTTTAATACCTAAAAATGAATCCTTATTTGACGTGAATCGCATGAAGACATATATCCAGATTATGTTCAACAGTGAAGGGGCTGCTCCCTCAGATATAAAAAACCAGTTACTCAACATGGGTTTCCAGGCAACAAAAGGAAATTATGATTTTGTTTTTGACTGGGGAAAAGAAAAAGCAGAGATCAATGAACTCGTCTTTTTTGCAGATAAAGTCCATGCGGCGTTGAAGAACTGCAAGGTGCTGTTTAATATCGAAACGATTTAATGGACGGTCTGTCTACTTTTGTTTTATTTTCCCTAACGTCTTACTGAGGACACCCATCAGGGTGTGATACTCCCATTTTGAGGGTATGGCACGTCCCATGATGCGTTTAAACATTATTTTTGTGTGTTCTTTCTTGTGATTTGGGTAGTTGATGTCATCCAGGAGTTTGTCGAAGTATTCGTATAATTTTTGTTTCTCGAGAGCTTCTATGGGACGGCGTCGTTTAGGGATAAAAGTTTTCTTCAGATACAATGAATAGAGGACGATTGTGACGGCATGTGATAGGTTCAAGGAGAGGTATGACTCACTTGTTGGTATTTTTACCATGATGTCACAGGCAGCGATTTCCTCATTGTACAATCCATAGTCTTCCCTACCGAATACGAGCCCGATTTTGCCTTTTACATCCATGATCTTCCCTGAGAATTCCTCAAGGAGGAGTGGATTTCTGAGATGTCGTTTGTCCGTCTTTGATTCTATTGAAGAAGTCGCCACCAGGAAATCAAGGTTTTTTATCGCATCGTCAAAGCACTCGTATGTTTGTGCATTATCAAGGATTTTTGTTGCATGCATGGCGCGAGCGTAACAGGCGTTGTCCAGTTCACAGGGATTGATAAGAAACAGATTCTCAACATCAAAATTCATCATTGCTCTTGCAACAGCCCCGATATTACCACTGTTTTTCGGTTCAACCAGGACAACATAAAAAAGGGAAAAAGGGTTTTTCTCGGCCATGGGTGGTTGGCTTACCTGATGTTGAATTCTTCTTCTTTCTCTGTAAGCATCTGTTGATATTTTGAGGGAAGGTGTTTTACTGTCGATTCCAGTTTACTTCGCATTTTTAATAACTCAGAACGTTTATCTGTCTTTAACTCATTTAACAGTAATTTTCGTTTTGTGAAGTAGCTGTAGAGATAGTACACCCCGATACCAAGGATAATCAACCCGGCGATAAGGATATAATCATTCCAGATGTCAAAAGGGTCTTTTATGAAATGTAACGGGGAGTCAAGAGGTTCTGCGATATCCATGAAGAAGAGGTACACAACACCCATGAAGATGAATATCAGGGCTGGTATGATGATAAGGATGCTTAACGCAACGACATATTCCCGTAAAAAACCTGTTATTCTTCCGCTCATTTCTTCTACACCTCAATACGATTTTGCATATCTCATCCATGTCTTCGCAGGTGAGCCACACACCGGACAGTGCTCATGGCAGCCTGCGTTTTCAATCGGTTCCCCTAATGTATTCCCCTCTAAAACATTTTCTATTTCTAAAGCACAGTCTTTGGTACCACACCAAGGTAATGCGACAATACCTTGTTTCTGTGCAGCCTCTTCAACCGTCAACACGCAATGCATATGGTCTTTCAGGAGTTTCTCCGCATTTGCATAAAGTGTTGTTTCCAGCAAGCGTAGTTCAGTTTGTATCGCTTTTTCCGCGTTATTCAACGGAAGAGGTTTCTTAACACTAGTATCTCGCCGTACCATGGTTAGTTCATTTTTTTCTAGATCCTTCGGACCAATTTCTATTCTCAGAGGGACTCCTTTGAGTTCCCAATCGTAGTATTTATTGCCTGGTGTTATCTCACGGTCATCAAGATGGGTTCGAATTCCTTCCGTGAGAAGTTTTTCGTACAGGGTGTTGCATGCTTGCAGGACCCCGTGTTCTTTTCCTTTAAAGATGATAGGGATGATTACGACTTGCAATGGTGCAACCTCTGGAGGCATGATGAGTCCTTTGTTGTCCCCATGCACACCGATGAGTGCACCTAGTAGTCTTTCGCTCATCCCGTAGGTCGTCTGATGGCAGAACGCATGAGTCCCTTTTTCTGTCTCATAGGAGATCTCATAGGGTTTTGCGAAATTATCACGGTATTGATGTATGGACCCTATCTGAAGGGTCCGTCCTGAGGGCATCAGGACGTCGATACTGATGGTGTAATAGGCTCCTGCGAATTTATCCCATTCCGGTCGTTTACTAAAAACAAATGGCAAACAAAGTTTGTTTAAAAGACGCTGGGCGATTTCTTTGTCTTCTTTTATCTGTTGTTCCGCGTCATCGAAATCAGCATGACAGGTGTGTGCCTCGAAGAAATGAATCTCCCGAACTCGGATGAATGCTCTTGTCTGTTTTGTTTCATATCGGAATGTGTTGACGATTTGGTAGGTCTTCAATGGTAAATCCGTATGTGATCTTATCCACAGTGAAAAGATAGGGTACATCGCTGTTTCGGATGTGGGTCGCAGCAGCCATCGTTCCTCTAGCGGGTTAAGACCTGCATGGGTGACCCAGAAGACTTCTTTTCCAAAGCCTTCAATATGTTCCTCTTCCTTTTTGAATAAAGACTCAGGGATTAAAAGTGGGAAGCAGACTTCTTGGTGGTTGGTTTTCGTCATTTCGTCCCTGATGAGCCGGTCGACGTTGTTCATAAGCTTCCAGCCATAGGG
>CAZLDE010000055.1:0-9305 GCA_964558215.1 uncultured Thermoplasmatales archaeon | reverse complement strand
AGAGAGAGGGGATCCTCGATTACGAGGAATATCCGCCAAATCTTAAGCTTGCGTCACCGAAGAGCGCCCAGTTGGTGATACAGAAGGCCGCGAGTTGCTCGATAGTGTTTTCATTGAGGAATTTCGAGATGGCTTGGCTGTGGGCTTGCGCAAGGTTCGTCATATTGTTGTACCCAATATGATAGAAGAAGTTCATCTCCAGCGCTGCGCTTAAGGTATTTGGGTCGGTTGAGCTACCAAAACCATATCCGGTACATCCCGTAGACGCAATCGCACCGCCATTGGCTTTACGGACGAATGCCCAGGAGAAACAGAACGGAACTGGGAAGCCATAACAGAAATAACGAGTGCGAGTTGTGTTCGAATCAAGCATAGCAGGGATCAATGAAACATTATACAGACCGTTGTGACACCCACCGACAATGACAACTGGTAATTTGTCCCGATTGTGGACTAACGGAAGCGCGAAGATGTTCATACCACCAGTCCAATCATGATTGTCATACTCACCATCGAACCAGATTGTATTCCATGAGTACGGATTCCCATGACCCTCAAAATCAACAAACCCTGCGCCTTCATTAAATGATTTAATGATATCCTTGGGTATTGGTGTTCGTCCACCGGTGTCCCGATTCACAGTATAACATCTAGTAAGAGTGAGACTCGGGATCGCATTTTTAGTGTAATTGTAGGCAAGGTCAGAGAGGTACTCACCATCTGGTTTGCCTTCGTAATACGCGAATGTTTTTCCACCGACACCGACGAAGTTATCATACCAGGGTTTATCTTCAGGACCAGAGCTTTCATATTTTATGATCTTGTTTACAATTGTTTTGACTTCACGTGTGTTCGTGCAGGCTAATCGTGAGACATATACTTCTGGATACAAATCAAAGGTATCTTTCGCAGCACCAGGTGCGTTCCATGCAGCATACACACCATCACCATTGGAATCCCAGCTGTCAAAGACAGCAGTCGCGTTATACAAACATCCATAGTAATGGTCAGATAAACATCCTTCATCGTCTGACTGCGGCATACTGACATATCGGACAGGGACCCACCATCCAGTCCAGCCAGCAGATCGAGTATCCTTATCATTCGAGAAGATACTGGATTTCAGACCACCGACCAATGTTACATAGGTGATGTTCATCGTGTCATAGGCATCTTTGATGAAATACTTCACCTGCTCAGGCTGATCAAAGCCCTCATACTCAGCAAGGATATCCTCCATGGACTTAAACATGGTTACGACACCCTTGTCATTCTTATGATCGATGAGTGGTTGAAGGGCTGATTCAAACTTCGCAGGAGCGATAATGACCATATCAACATCAGCAGCGGTTGACCGTGGTTTCGTATTCGGCTCAGTGTATTGAATCTCAACATCAAAACCACCAGCGTAGATTATCTCATTGTTCAATGGCGAATAGCGAACAGGATAACAGACCACCTTAACAAAGGTCACCTGTTGATTGTTCTCGTTTCGACCCGCACCAAGACTAAAGCTAGACCAGGTATCAGGGTAGAACGCAACACTCCCATAGACCGCTGGGTCTTTTACATACTCTGTCAGATCACTTAATTGTGATAAGGGAGCGATGCGAGCAGGAATAACTTCTGCTGTCAGAGTCATCGTCTCGACATTCTGTGGAGTTGAAATAACCTGAATATCGGTCGATCCAAAAGGTATCTGCAATGTCTTTACGTAAACCGGTAAGATTGGTTTATTGAAGTCTAACAACTCTGTTGTTGCACCAGCAATCTGGACTTCTATAAAACCATCTTTCTCAGAGAGCATTGGTTGTGATGAAAAGATAACCGATGCTGATCCATCTGTTATTTTTGTTGCTTGTTTCAAAGAGACGTTCGGCGTGAACGCAGCTGCCCCTAGCCCGCTTAGGACTAAAATACCTACGATTAAGATTGGTATGAGTTTCTTCATATTTTCCCTCATTTAAGGATAACAAGTCCTTATATAAATAGTTTCTTTTCTTTTATATATACTTTTTGTATGAATTGACACAGACGGTCATCGATATAGTAAAAAAAGAAAGAAAAAGAGAGATTCCTCGATTATGAGGAATACCCGCCGAACAACAGACTTGGGTCACCTAGGAGAGCCCAGTTGGTGATGCAGAATGCTTCGATTTGTAAGATTTCTTCCTCAGCAAGGAACTTCTGGATTGCTTTGCTGTGGGCTTCTGCAAGGTTTGTTGCTCCGTGACCTATGTTGTAGAAGAAGTTTGACTCAAGTTCACCACTGAGACTGACTGGGTTTCCTTCGTATCCCATACCATATCCGGTGCAACCAGTGGATGCAATCGCGTTTCCTCGTGGTTTAAGGACAAGTCCCCAACTGAAGCAGACAGGCCCAGGGTAACCATAAGTGAAGTAGCTAGCTCCCGATTTGTCCTTCAGGGTGGCAATAAAGGTAATGTTATACATTCCATTGTGACACCCGCCGACAATGACGACAGGTTGCGCATCTTTGTTTTGGATTCGGAAGAAATTATAGATGTCGATACCACCGCACCAGTCATGATTGTCGTACTCACCATCGAACCAGATTGTGTTCCATCCAAGTGGGTATCCGTGACCTTCGAAGTCGACGAAGCTCGCTCCTTGACTGATTCCCTTAGCAATTCCTTTGTTTGTAGGAACATATTCATTTTTATCCCTATTTGATGAATAGACAGGAAGAAGTGTCAGATCAGGAATTGCAAGCTTTGTATAGTTGTAAGCAACATCACAGAGGTATTCACCATCGGGTTTACCAGCGTAGTAATCAAAGGTCTTACCACCAACGCCGACGAATGTGTTATACCAAGGTTTCTCTTCTGGACCATCGCTCTCATATTTTATGATCTTTTTTACAACATTTTTTACTTCACGGCTATTGGCGACAGGCAAACGACTGACATAGACTTCAGGGTTCATATCAAAGTTATCCTTGGCTGCACCAGGTGCGTTCCAAGCAGCATACACACCATCACCATTGGAATCCCAGCTGTCAAAGACACCAGTCCCGTTATACAAACATCCGTAATACAGATCAGATAAACAGGCTTCATCATCGCCCTGGGGTAAATTCACATACCGGGCAGGGACCCACCAGGCTGTCCACCCAGCAGAACCGGTATCCTTATCCTTTGCAAAGATATGGGACTTCAAACCACCGACCAATAAAACATAGGTGATGTTCATCGTGTCATAGGCATCTTTGATGAAATACTTCACCTGCTCAGGCTGATCAAAGCCCTCATACTCAGCAAGGATATCCTCCATGGACTTAAACATGGTTACGACACCCTTGTCATTCTTATGATCGATGAGTGGTTGAAGGGCTGATTCAAACTTCGCAGGAGCGATAATGACCATATCAACATCAGCAGCGGTTGACCGTGGTTTCGTATTCGGCTCAGTGTATTGAATCTCAACATCAAAACCACCAGCGTAGATTATCTCATTGTTCAATGGCGAATAGCGAACAGGATAACAGACCACCTTAACAAAGGTCACCTGTTGATTGTTCTCGTTTCGACCCGCACCAAGTTCAGATTTAAACCAGGCTTCTGGGTAGAACGCGTCACTCCCATAGACTGTAGAATCCTTCACATACTCTTTCTGCTCACCTAGTTGTGATAAGGGAGCAACTCGAGCAGGGATGATTTCCTCAGTAACAGTCATAGACTGGATGTTCTGTGGAGTACAAATAATCTGAATATCAGTAGAACCAAAAGGAATCTGTACTGTTTTGACATAGATAGGTAACACCGGTTTATTTGGGTCTAACAGTTGTGTCGTCGCACCAGCAATCTGGACTTCAATAAATCCATTTTTCGCTGATAATATTGGTTGTGATGAAAAGACTACCGATGCTGATCCATCTGTTATGGTCGTTGTTTGTTTCAAAGAGACGTTCGGTGTGAACGCAGCTGCCCCTAGTCCACTTAGGACTAAAACACTTACTAATACAATTGGTATGAATTTCTTCATATTATTCCCCGTTACTGTATTAGGTAGCTATCATATATAAATTTAACCCTCCCGAAATAATAATCCATTATTATAAATAAAAATCAATTTTTTTTTCTTTTTATAATACCGTAAGGGAGAAGATCGGTATTTTTATTGTAAAAAGATACGTATTTTCCTATGATGTTGAAACATTACAAATAGCTTTTTCCCTTCATCATTGGTTTTTTTGATTCACCTTTCTTCATTTGTTGATAAGAACAAGGGTAACTTTGCTTATCTTCCCGTCCAAAGAGACTCGAAAGAAAAACAGGAATGGATCGAGTTCCAAGGAAAAAAAAAGGAAAAGCATCATCCCACGCAAACACCGCATGCTCATTTCTCAAACTGTATGCTTGCAACCATGCTGGAATCGATAAACCTCCTTTCTCCAGGCACAAACGTGATGATTGAATATCTTCTAAGAAATACACCCATCGGACAGTCTTTTTTTTTCTACAAGAGGATTTCTTGGGAAGCTGTTTCCCAAGTGCATCAAGGTAAGCAAAAGAGGGGAGATTCTTACCAAATCGAGTGGGAAAACTGTTCTGCATCCAGATCCTAGGATTCATCTCGATGAATTTAAATGTATTATCTCGTGCATCGTATTTGAATTCCGCATCCACGATCCCATAGTATCCATGTCTTTTTACGAATAAACTGGTGATCTGGTTTAGAACCGGCTGTTCAACCGATTGAATATAACATCCGTTGCCAAACCCAAGTGGCCATTCTCGTAATCGCTGGTACACAAAACCTCCATAAGACGCTCCGGTTCTGTCATAATAAGCGTTAAACCCAAACATCATCCGAGCGTCACCAGGGATAATCTCCTGTAACATTACCTGATGTTTCTTCTCATAGGCTCTCTCGTAGAGAGATACCAACTCCTCAGATGATTGCGCGACAAAAAGTTTTGTGTGAAAATCAAATTGAAAGTAGGTCGTATACACCGGTTTTACAATACAAGGATAAGAAAGAAGCATACTAGCTTCTCTGGCTTGTCTTGGATCTTTTGGAAAAAATGTTTTGGGATGAGCGATGCCGTAGCTTTCAAGGAGATGATAGAACATCTCTTTATTGATGATGCTGTTTACAACCTCGTAATCAGCCATTGTGAAATGATAATATTTTTCCAGTTCACCCCGGTGCTTAAGGATAGCAAGACATTCGGTATCACCAGTAGGAAACAGAACACCTTTCCGAGGTAGTTTTGTTCCAATTTCAAGAAGAAAATCAATATAATCCTTCTCATGGTATTTTGGGTGTGGGCAGATAACTCCTTTTGCATATTTTGAAAAAAAGGCAGCCTGGTTCTTGTTGGCATCAAGGACGATCGAGGATATACCAGCCCGACCTAAACTACGTACAGCACCAAGGTTCGAGGTAGGATACATCCCAAGAACAAAAGCAAGAGGTTCATCACATTGCTCGAAAAAACGTCTCTCCGGGCGGATTAGTATATCCATTCACCATCCTTTAACGAATTTCTTTAAGTCCCTACTCTGAAAAGAGAGATAGAGAAAAGAAATTAAAATGTATTGTTTTATTGTTACTCTATAAGATCAGGTGAAATTCTAAATAACCAACAGCAAATAGGGTGTTGAGATGAAGAAACAGCTTCGAGAACAAATTGTCAAGAGGAGAAAATCGCTGACCTGCCCAGAGGTTCTGAAAAAAAGTTATTTGATTCAGCGTCGTCTTTTTACTACATCATGGTACCAAAATGCTAGCTGTATCCTTTTTTATGTCTCGTACAACAATGAGGTAAACACCCATGATATGATAAAAGAAACCATCAGAAAAGAAAAAAAAGTCATAGTCCCAAAAACTGATATTGAAAAAAGGACACTCGTCCTTTCAAAACTGGAAAGCTGGGATGATCTGTGCCCAGGCTCTTATTCGATCCTTGAGCCAATGGACCATTGCCTACGACACACCGCTCTATCTTCGATCGATCTGTGCATTATCCCAGGAGTTGTCTTTGATTGTGAAGGGAACAGGATCGGACACGGCGGAGGGTATTATGATCGATTATTACAAAACAAATGCCATGCTCATCGTATCGGTCTTGCCTACGAGTTTCAGATTGTAAAAACTATCCCGTCTGAGCCACATGATATCAAAGTTGAAAAAATAATAACAGAGGAGCGGACGATAGATTGTTCCTAGGTGACAATCTCTTTAAGTCGGCTACTTTGGATCGCTTTTTTTAGTTCCATGGCGATACGCTCACCATAGCTGATGGGTTCACCGTACAGATACCCAGAATGCGGGGTAAACTGGGTCAAAGGACTCCCAGGGATGCGTAAAGAAACATCAAAGACGACCATCTCTTCTTTTCCTTTATCAGCAACCATGGCACCTTGTAGAGCGAAAGGACCAATGATGCCTGGGGGATATTCTTTCTTTGTTGTTTTTACGAATTTTTCACCAAGGTCAAAGATTGATTCAATGATAGATTCTTTGGTAGTAGCAGCGATATGCCCTGTTTCAATGATTTTTGGTTTGAGGTATTTAAGCACCGCCAACTGTTCATCAGCAGGAAGCCGGAGCAGACCATCGAGGTTCGTTTGCCTTCGCGTATCTGTCCCCATGATCTCCAGTTCATCATCCAAGGCCGAATAGAAATAATTAAAATTAATCTGAGTCCCGATCACATATTCCTCGATGACTGCTTGATTTAATGATTCCTTCGTAATCATCTTTTTTGCTAGAAGCTGACCTGATTTTTTCTTATAATCTGCATAACTCGACGCAAAGAAAAATGCACGTTCATACCCACGGAGTGCCTCGTTTACCTTAACAATCGCAAGACGGTCGATATCCTCAGGGGATGCGAACAACTGAGGATAACGAATCCCTGCTTCCTTTAATAGATAATATTGGTTTTTCGGGACATTGCGTTCCTCAAGTTTAAGCATCGAACGCGTCCCGAAAATGGGGACGGTAAAGTTGTTCTCAATATCTGTAAAATCAAAATACACCCAGAAATACCGATTATGGATAAAAACCGTATTCTCATCCCGCAGCTGTTCCTGGACAGATGGTTTTGTAATATCCCTGAATCGGTCAAGGACTATTGTCGTATCGATGCATCCTCGACCATCACCTCTGGTTTTATAGTATTTTGTATAGGTCTTCTCTCTCCCTTTTTGGCATACGGCAAGGGTGCGAAAACCATGTTTCTTCGCCCCTCTGCAGACATCAAGTGCCGAATGTCCACCTAAAACACCAACAGTAATTCTTTTTGGATCATACGATTCGACTAGCTTTTGAATTACGGAACGTACTATCATGAATCAATTCCTCTCCAAATGATATATGAACTTGATTCTTATCCTTTGAATTTCGGTCTTTTTGAAAGATACATACCCAGTGGGAGTTTCTGTTGTGGGAACTCCTTGATTTGCTCTAGGAGCAATGCATGGAACTGGGAAATCGTATATGCTTTATCTGTCTGTCCTAGTTCTTC
The DNA here is from genome assembly GCA_964558215.1 of uncultured Thermoplasmatales archaeon. GTDB lineage: Archaea > Thermoplasmatota > E2 > DHVEG-1 > DHVEG-1 > SM1-50. The sequence continues at coordinate 1,807 of CAZLDE010000055.1, read as the reverse complement.
AGAACGGATTCGTGGTGCAATGATATTTTCAGCTCGTTCTTTTTCGCCGATCACCACAATATATGGGATCCATTCTTTTTCTGCATCTCGGATTTTCCTGCCAACACTTTCTTCACGATCATCGATATCGGATCGTATGAAATAGAATGGTGAGATCGCATTTAACTCGTTGATCAGTTTCTCACAATCTGCCACAAACTCATCGGCGACCGGGATGAAACGCACCTGTGTTGGTGACAACCAGAGCGGAAACATCGGTTTTTTCCCCTGGCTCATTTTCATCGCCTCCCGTTCCAGTAACGCATAGATATTCCGGTCGATGCTCCCAGAGATGCTCGTATGCAAGATATAGGGGTGTTGCTTCTCACCTTTCTCATCTGCATAGGTTATATTGAAACGTTTTCCGTTCTCCACATCGATTTGTACCGTGGAAAGCGCACTAGCTTTCTTCATGGAGTCGATGACGTTGAACTCGAATTTCATCACAAAGTAGAAGTACCGCTCATTCCAAAGTTCGATAAGGATGGGTTTACCTGCTAACGCTGCAAGTTCCTTTGCCAGGGTTTTGTTATTCTCGTAAAATTCTTTGACGAATCGCAATGCAACCTCGGAATCAAGCTTCAGGGACTGCATCCACTTCATCGAGGTGCTAAACTGTCGTTTGAATTCTTCAGCAGCCTGAGGCAAATCCTTACAGAAGGTATGAAGATCAGGCATTGTAAAAGCCCGTAGCCTTTTCAAACCGCTGACCTCACCGCTTTGTTCACGTCGGAAACTGTAATGAGTCAGCTCATACAACCGCAACGGAAGGTTCCGATATGAAATCGTCATGTCGTGTGCTATCATATATTGACCGAAACAGGCTGCGAACCGCAGGAAGAAATCCTTGTCGGAATGCACGATATACTGTCGAGCAGGGAATTTCTTGACATACTCGCTTAAAGCCGGATGCTCAAGGTCATACATGATTGGTGGTTCCACCTGCATACCGCCAATGTCACGAACCATGTTATTGATATGTTGCTCAAGAAGTCCTTTAATCATCCTGCCCTTCGGATACCAGCGGAAGTTACCAGAATCACTTGCCGGTTCATAGTCCACGAGCTCCTGAGACTGCATCATTTTCACATGAGGTGGCTCGCCGACAATCTTACGAGTTCCACTGCTCTCATACTCGTATAAAAGCTTAAGTTCCTCATGGCCAGTGAAATTAAATTTCTCTGCTTCAATCAACTCACCGCTTGGGGTAAGGATACACCATTGGGAGAGTATCTCCCGTTCTTTTTCAACGGCTTTTTTCTCTTTACCCGGAAGAATCTCCCGGGAGAGCTCAGAGAGAGGATGGCCCTTGCAGGAAAGAGTAAAAGCCTTATACCATCCGAATGGTGATCGTTTCACCATGAACGGTTGTTTTGTAATCTCTTGTTCAAGTTGAATCAAGATCTCTTTCCCAGTTTTTGCACCGGCAAGATTTGAAGAAAGATGAGCATAGGGGTACAGCATGATGTTTTTTACTTTGAGTTGCTCTGCGGTCTTTACGATTTCTTTACACGCTTCCTCCACAGCCTGTCTTGGGGAATTCTCATCGATTTTTTCAACAGCAATAAAAACAGTCAGAGCCTCATCTAAGCGATCCTTCGTTACTTTTATTTCCTCAGGATGAGGGATTGCTTTATCTTTGACTTCATATTCGATAAAATCGCTATGGATGAGTAATAGTTTCATAGAATCGAGACGTAAAACAAATGACCGTTTTTAAAGCTAGTGTTTCAAAGGATTATATGGGGGAGGCGGCGGAGGTGTATAC
>CAZLDE010000054.1:0-9313 GCA_964558215.1 uncultured Thermoplasmatales archaeon | reverse complement strand
ATAAGTACATAAAACATCGATTATTTTAGGAATCTTTTCCAAAAAAACCACCTGAAAAAAAGCAACACGCACTTATTACCAGCAGTCTTTTCTGAGACACCGTTGAGATCCATCACCAGTCAAGAGGACCCCAGTTCCTACTGTGACATTTTGGGCACACATACGTCATGTGACCTTTCTCAGTCTCGATTTTCACAGGTGCGATGAATTTGGTTTCACACTTTTTGCATTTATAGAAGTTTACCATTTCACAAAGAAAGAACGGTTCTGACTTAAAAAACCTTTTTTCTCCGCCCCCCTCAAAAACCACTAAGACTTAAAATCCTACATACTAATAGTTTTTTAGACAGCACACTATCTCATAGATTACAAAAAAGGCGGTCACATGTCAGAAAAAACCAGCAAACCTCCAGAGGATCACACCAAAGGTAAAGACCAAAACAGAGAGACGAAGATCCTCAATCTCATCTGCAACATCTCTCTTCTCCTTATGATACTGGTCACTGATGCATTTTCTGAGATGTTTACGACCCTCTCAAAAGAATTCATCACCACCCTAAGCAGCAGCATTAGCGGCACACAGGGTGACACACAGAATCTTGACGAACTGCAGAAACAATTCCCAGACCAGCTCAGAAAAGAACTACTAGCCATGAAACAAGACCTCGTAAAACAAATCCATGAAAAACGAAAAACACTCGATTCACTGCTTGCCGATAAGCGGTTCGACACCGGCATTACCCTAGCTGAACACAGCACCATTCATCTACCACCACTAACCCAAGACCTTGATGAAGCTACTCTTCTAGGTTATCTAGCCTTGTTGCAGACAAACGACCCAGGGTTTTCTGCGACGTTCGAGCAGCTCCTGGAATGGATGAACAACCTTCCCCAACTACAAAAGCAAGAATAAAAAGAAAAAAGAGAAAAGAGTTGGTTTTACGAATATCCACCGATCATAAGGCTCGGATCGCCAAGCAGCTGCCATTGCTGAACGGTCTTCTGGTCAATACCATCCCAACCAGAATCAACACGCCAGTAATCATACTCCCAGGTCTTAAAATTCGAGATATACCCAGAGATTGCCTGGGTATAGGCCATGCCAAGAACCGTCTGATTCTCCTGGCCATACTGTCGATAGAACTCCGTGTTCAACCACCCGTCACCAGGACCGATCATGCACACATCACCTTCTGAACCCCAACCATAACCGGTGTTTCCCATGGTCGCAATCGAACCAGTATGAGGCATCTTCACCATGTACCACCCCCAGCACTCAGGCAATGGTGTTCCATAGGTGAACATATGCATCGGTAGCAATCCATCCAGTAGTGATGGGATCAACGAGACACTGAACATACTATTATGACAACCACCGACGTTTGTCACTGGTAATTTATCTGTGTTGGTTAATTTCCGCATGGGGAAAACAGGGGAATGCACAAACGGGAAGTAGCGTGACGCCTGAATCACCAGCAGACCCTCCACTTGGCCATACCGCCGGTTCCCAGGGATACCTGGGTAATGATCACCCCACCATCCTGGGCTTCCATGACCTGAGAAATACGCAAGACCATACCCTTTGCTGAACTCGTCTATGACATCAGACATGTCGTACCACTTCCCATTGGAGGTAAACACGCTGTTCGCCTCATAGTCCTCCGGCATGTATGTCAAGGCTCCACCACGCCCATAACGGGTTTTTTCACCGACAACCCATTCACCCTCATAGTAGGTCTGCATGTTCTCCCGGGTCGTCTCAAAAACGGTCGTGCCCTCATCGTTTTCTATCCAGAGGATCAAATCAGTGAGATTCCCATATGCTCGAGGGTCATAGCATTTCCCCCGGATCGTCAACACACCGTCAACATAGGAGATGTTCGCCCATTTATACAAATCGTTACAGTAGGCTTCCCCATCATTTGGTTCATACGTGTAATCGGTGTTGCCGAGAATGTTCCCATTTGAGATAGAGACGATCTCAGCAATCGGAGGAGCTGGGTATCCATCTGCGAGTGCAGGGTTCAGATGGTCATCATGGTTAAACGTGATATTCGTCTGAGCGGATGTATCAAGAGTGATATGGATTTCATCGACAGGCCCCCCCTCCTCAGAGTTAAAGGCTTGCGCAGAGATTGTGTACAGGCCATCTGGGAGACTGGTCGTGTCCCACTGGATGTCCCAGTCCTCCTGGTCCAGGAACCCGTCACCTGAGATGACGATGATGTTCTTAAACCAACTTGGGTCCGCAGGCTGTTTCTCGTAGTTGATGATCTTATCGATGACGTTTTTTGCCTCACGGGTACTCCTGCAGGCAAGCCTGCCGAAAGCGACATCAGGATACAAATCCAGCTCGTCGCGCAGTGGTCCTGACCATTCTGCAAACACGTCATTACCATTGGAATCCCAGTCGTCGAACACCCCACCCTCCTTGTAAATATCCGCGTAATACAGATCGGTGATATACCCAGGCTCGTCACTGGTGAAGTTATAACTCTCATCACCATCCCATTGGAAATTCGAATACCGGATAGGGAAATACCAGGCTTTCGCACCATGATTGACATCATCCTTTTGTCTTGCGATGATGTTTGATTTCAACCCACCGAACAACAGAACGTATTTCACATCCCAGTCCTCCAGTGCATCCTTGATGAAATATTTTATCTGCTCTGGTTTATCCCGTCCTGTGTACTCCTCGTAGATCGCCTCGGTTGTCTTCAGAACAGCCGTTACCCCCATATCGATCTTATGGTCAATCAACCGTTGAATCTCAGCGGAGAAGACCTCAGGACCGATGATGACCAGATCATAGGTGCTTTGAGCAGGGAAGATTTCCTCAGTTGGTGGCTGGTATCGCACAACAAGGCTGAATTCCTCAGCAACAAAGAGTTCTCCTGTAGTAGGCCGATATCGAACCGGGAAAAGATTCACAGTCACAAGTGTCACATGCTCCCCTTTGGCGTTCAGACCGCACCCCACATGAAAACCAAACCATGCATCAGGATACAGCGCGTCACTCGAATACACTGCGTTGTCCTTCTCTGACTCAAGAACAGTCTTTTTTGTTGGTGTGTAGGCAACTGGCGCTGGTGCAGGCCGTATCTCTCCAGATACACTCTGTTGTTTCACCCCTCCATGTTGAACTTCCACTTGGATGTTTGTGGCGCCAAATGGTAGTTCGTAGTTCTGTATCAACCGGGGCACCATAGGCTGCCCTGGGTTTAAAAGATACGATTCCTGCTCACTATAGCGAACCAAGATATAATCATCAATACTGTCGACAACCTCAAAAGAGGAGACATCAAGGAAGACCCTCTCAGTGAAGCTCTGTGCCGAAAGCATCCCTGTTTCTGTCACGTTGGTTGCTACTGTTCCAAACCCGCTTGCGATAAAAACTCCTACAAAGAGTATACTTACCCATTTTTTCATACAATACGCCCCTTATCTATTATAAGTATTATTAACAATATAGTATATAAAACATGGTCCTCGGAGACGATCAATCTTTAAATATTATAAAAAAATCAATGAATGAACACTAATCACTTCGAAAAGATCAGACATAAAAAAAAAAGAGATGATGGATGCCTAGGCGGCCATCCTGATGAGACTCCAGAGAACCGGGAACCTCTGCAAGAAACCCTGCAGGAGGCTGAGGAGTTGGAATTTTACAGAGGAGAACTCCACCGGTGTTTTCATATAAACGGTGATCGTGTCATAATCACCAGGGTCATGGGTATTGACGATCTTTATAGTCCCATTGTACTCTTCTCTCTCCATTGGAGCTACGACATTGACAATAATGTTAATTGCTCCATTCTCTGGTTTCAACCCTGTGCCACTCTCAGGAGTGAAGGTCCATTCACCCCAGCTTGGCCATTCAACGACCATCCAGTCAAGCCCAGAATCAGGTTCTCCAATGTTCATAACCGTGAAATTCCCCATGACCGTTGCCCCTGGTTTAACTTTCGCCCAACTTAACTCACCTTCGCATTCCAGATCAGGGTAGGTCGGTATCCAGCCTGTCGTGTACCCTTTGATGCAGAAGTTCGCGGTATGATCCCATGTCGGGTCGCTGAATGAATAATCGTAGAGATCAACCCAGGATGAACCACTTTTGTAGTAGCTCTCGCCCTCATGGGCGACGGATTTCACAATCGTCCGTCCCTCTGCCCCTAATAACACAGGGACATCGGAGGTCCGATCGAAGGGTTGCCCGCCGGAGAACAGCTTCAAATAGAGATAGAAATCATCCTCAGCTACAAAGCCGATTGGGCTGGGGAGCGTAACGGTATGATACCCGGTGTACTGGGCGGTTCCTGAGACTGTAGCAAGCTCATCAAGCAGAGCTCCTCCCTCAAAACGGTCATAGACGATTACTTGGTAGTCGACATCATCCTCAACGGTGTAGAAACTCACCGCTTGTAATGCCTCCTCCCCGTTGGTGACAAATGCATTGAACGCCTCGGTTGTGTCTTGCATCTCATCTCGCCACCCATGATAATCATGATAATACGTATGATTGTATTTCATTAATTCGACATCCTTGTAGGAAATCGCACCCATCTCAGGGTTCTGACAGCTGTGTTTGTCATAATACGAAATCCAGAAATACCCTCCTTGCGGCCCCCATCCTGAGCCCCAGCTGTTCTTACATAACCACGCGCCAGGGTTTGGCGCCTGTGTTACTTTCGCATCATCCCACCCAACGATCGCAATCGCATGGTTCGGATCAAGAGAGCTGCTTGGTGGTTGGTAGTGTGCATAATAACCCCCCATGTTATCGATGAAGCCACCGTCATAGCACATACAGGTGCCCATGACCCCTTGCGTCATGATCTTTTCCTTAATCGTATCGATGTTGCTGAGGTCAGAACCGGCGACAAACCATTCTATCTCAGGAGGATAGAACAGCTGATACGAACTGTCATATCGAGCGGGTGCAGAATAATACCAGTTATCATCATACTCTGTTTCATCGTTCGCAGCCTCGCTGTACACCGCCCCATCTCCCCGGGTGATATACGCGGCTGTAATGAGATAATCTCCCCCATTATGGACCTGCAGTCCACTCCCTGGGAAATCATCATTGTTGAAGGTGTTAAAACCATTCCACCAGTCAAGATGATACTCGGCAAGGTTCGGCTCCTCAGTGTTCCCTGTTTCATCCCAGTTCCCGGTGATAAGCAGGTTTCCTTCAATGGCTGCCATCGCCCCATGGGTCCAACACGTCCCACCCGATTGTGATTTCACTGATGTCACATAGTTAATACCACCGACATTCCGAAGGTCAAAGGAGCTTGGCGGGTCCATTAAAGGTGTACCTGTGGTCGTCTGTGCGACAGGTGTGAGATCTGTTGTTGTCACAGTCGTAATAGCGCTAGCGGGTGCGATGACAAGAACCGTTATCATCGACAAAATACCTATTTTTAATAATATACTCTTTCTTATCATTTTTATTATCCCCTTATATCTTTTTGCTTCTCTAAGATAAAACAATCATCTTTTCATATATAAATATTCGTAATCTATGAAAATAAATAGTCAGACAAACAAGATAGATAAAATTCCGTTGTCGACCAGGATTACCGGAAACGGAGGAGGGTAATCCTGATCGAGTGCGGAGCGAACTCATTTCTCTAGATATTCAGCATGACCGAGCCAAGGACATAGCACAGCTTTCGATATCCTCAGAAACCCCAATGATAACTACAGATGCGATTAGACCATATAAAATCCGTGTTCTGTGTATTCCTTCAATCAACCAAAAATATCAATTTTTTTTTGCATTTGACGAAAACGCTGATAGTTGGCATTAAATGTTTACAAAGCACGTGACTCTTATGCTATTCTGTGAGTGCCCTTTCGGAGAACATGACATCTGCGAGATATTCCTGGTGTCCCTTCAAATCATCTGATCAGGTTTCCTAATATTTTTTTTAATAAAGACTCGGTGGTATTCTTCTGTTTCTATCTTATGGATTTCATCGTCCCCCGCCTCTCAAATGCCCACTCGTCCTAGAAACCGATAACCACCTTTTCTTGTTCAAATCATTAATCAATATCCTAATTTCTTTTGGTTTGAAAGAAAAAATTAAGAATAGCTTAATAAATAATCACACCCTCATATAATTATCTAGGGAAAGGACAAAAAAACTAAGGTGTAGAAATGAAAAACCTTTGTCTCGCAACGACCCATTGGTCGATCATACAAAAAACTGCTGGTGCACCCCCCACCACAGACAGAAAAGAAACACCTTTCTCCAATCACGATTCAGTCATAGTATCGACACTAGTGGTGAAGGAACATGGAGAACGCCTCCTTATAAAAGCGACACCCTGGCTTGCAGAACAAGATAAGAGATACAATACTTCCCGCGATATCGCGTGTGTCCCTTATCGATTTTTGCTCTTCCAAAAAAAAATATGCAGGTCAGTTCCCCTTTCTCGTATAACGTGTCGCCTCCAAAACCTTCTCTAAGTACCTTCACCCCTTCCCCTATCTTACCCAGCTCTATAGAATCACTAAGAGCTGGTATCCTCGCCTTTTTTTTTTTAAAAAAAAAACTAAAGCTCAACAATGAAAATGAAGAAAAAAAAGAACCGATAAAAAAAAGGTAAAAAAAGGGTTATGAGGGAATAACCCAGACACCAGCGATGAACCGTTGAGTGACAATCCCTCGGAATTCACTGTAGGGAAGATATCCACAACACGGGTACTCTCCATTGGTTTCAGTAAGAATCCGCGCAGTCCTCCCCTGTCCGCTAAGATGACTTATCTCAAAGACCTTCATTGGTAAGAACCGGAAACCAATTGGAGCGTTTTTTTCCAAACCTGCGATTTTACCAAAAAGAATGATCCGTGATGTCACCCCCAGCACCGGTATTTTCACTGCAAGGATGCCCCATTCACTCTCAGCACCCATCACATCTTTAGCCTTCACTTTCACCGTATAGGTGGCTTTTGACTCCCAGGTGTGATTGACGATGAGTTCTTCCCCTGATTCATAGGGGCCAAGCCAATCGCTTGTGGTCTCATCACCCCAGTCAACAAAATAAGAAATCTGCTGGTCTTCAGGGTCAACAGAGTTTATGGTATACTCGTACGTCACCCCTGGTTTTCCTTTTTCAGGGCCAGTAATCGTTGGTTTTTCCGGGGCTGTGTTATTGACAATCCCAAGATATGTTTTCAGGAATTCATCCCATTCTGTTTCCATTGCAAAATTCGTCGCCTCGTACGGGGATGGCAGGGACGGATACCGCAGGCTGTCATTATAATCACCTGCCCTGCGTGGGAAATAGATACTCAGTCCATGGGCCGGGTCATCGGGGAGATGGACATTGGCAATGACTGCAGTATCCATGGTCGTCTGAATCGAATTCTTCAGGGTAATAAAACCAGAGTCACTTATCGTACAGAGGTCAAGGAAATGATACAGGTCTATGTAATAATCGATCCACCAGAGTCTTGCATAGACCCGAGCTGATTCCAGCGCAGTGGTTATCTGAGCTCTATAGTCATTAAGATGATTCAAGAAAAAAACTCCCAGATCGTTGATCTGATTTTTCAGGGTTGGGAGATATGTGAGATCTGTCGCTGCCATAGTGGTTTTCATCCGATACTGGGGGTAATCATGGGGGATGAAGTGGTTCACCATGGTGGTTGCAAACTGACGAGGGGTCATAGTAGGACTGGACTTCAGATCATTAAGCGACCACACATACGGCCATTCACCAAGCATCGCACATTCCGGATACGCGATGAAATAATCAACACAGGAATTGATCTGGAATGCGACTTCCATGTTCCCGGTCATGCATGTTTCAATACCCATGATATCAAGTTTGTCCACGCCAGTATCCGTTATTTGATTCAGTGCGTCAACTAGCTCAGGCATAGTAATCATTTGACCACGGCCATGGTCATCCCAGCAGACACCTTGCCAGCCACTTCCTTTGTTACTGGAGATGAAAAGCGCGTAATTCGTTGAGGGCAGATCGTTTTTCACTTTTGTGACATAGTCGACAATCGTATCAGGGTCATCCATGCTTGATTCAGATTCCCATGTTTGCTGTACAAGACTGTTGCCATCAAGATAATAGAGGCGTGTATCACCCACTGCGATCTGATCGATGAGCAAAGTGATTTCTATCTGTTCAGAGGATCCTTCCTGCCTGATTGCCTCAAGAACCTGACCTTGAGCAGCAGAAAGATTGTTATCACCGACGAGATACATCATCACAACCCAATCAACCGTATCAAAGGTCGGTCTGTTCTCTGTCTTGCGTATCGTTGCAGCCTGGCCTACACCACTAACACATACAGCGATGAGGATAAAACAACAGATTTTTTTCCAAAGATGGTTTTTCTTCATAGTCATTCTCCCTACTCATAAGCACGGGAATTTTTATTATAAGGTTACCTGCTGATTTTTTGTACGAAAAGGTACTAATTACAGGATTTCTTAATAAAACGAGAAATACCAAAGAAACATGATCTGTTTACTAAAAAAGCAAAAACCATGAAAAGTTATATATGAAGCATTTTCACTTCTGGTGTCGACAGAACAGGACCGTAGCCCCGTAGTGCAGCGGTTAGCACAAGAGACTCTGGATCTCTAGACACCAGTTCGAATCTGGTCGGGGCTGTCAGATGAGTGTGGGGAACATGGAATCGACTGAACAGAGCACAAAAGATTTCATCCGAGAGATCATCGATACGGATATCAAAACCAACAAATACAATGGCCGTGTCCATACCAGGTTTCCTCCTGAACCAAACGGGTATCTTCATATCGGTCATGCGAAATCAATTTGTTTGAACTTCGGGATCGCCGCCGACTATAAAGGCCTCTGCAACCTGCGGTTCGATGATACGAACCCAGCCAAAGAGGAAGAGGAATACGTTCAATCCATCATCGATAACGTGAAATGGCTTGGGTTTGACTGGGAGGATCGCTTGTTCTTCGCCTCGGATTATTTCCCTCAGATGTACGAGTACGCCCTGCAGCTGGTGAAAGCAGGAAAAGCATACGTCGATGACCTGCCAGCTGATCAGATCACTGAATATCGTGGCACGCTCACCCAACCCGGGCGGAACAGCCCGTATCGCGATCGACCCATTGAGGAGAACCTTGATTTGTTCCAGCGGATGAAAGCAGGAGAGTTCCCCGATGGTCAGAAAGTCCTTCGCGCGAAAATCGACATGGCACATCCAAACCTGAACATGCGTGACCCGGTGATGTACAGGATTCTTCATGCAACTCATCATCGTACCGGTGATACATGGTGTATCTACCCGATGTACGAC
>CAZLDE010000053.1:0-9433 GCA_964558215.1 uncultured Thermoplasmatales archaeon | reverse complement strand
GATACATTCTTTTTTTACTGGCTAAGTAACCATTTGTGCAGAGGGACAAACGATACCACCGCGGAATCGCCGAACCATTCCACGGTTTCTTTTCCTTCTTTCTCCTTTGTTATCACCAGCAGATTCTCACAGCCCAACTGCTTACCTGCTTTCATTAACGCACGGATCTCCCTGTGTTTTGTTTCCGGGTTCCGAAGGTCGTAGCAGACCTGTATCAGCTGCTGGACCTGTGCACCTTCCTTGACGACAAAATCGACCTCCTCCTGCTGCTGGTTTTTCCAGAAATACATCGTTATCTTCCCTTGTGTTTCTTCTTTTTTCAACGTACAGGCGACCACATTCTCATAGAGTCTTCCAATATTGGGGCTGAGGCTGAATCCCTTGGCGGAGATGAACCCAGTATCAATGCAGTAGATTTTTTTATTCGACGAGTGCTGCTGCCGTACTTTCGGGGAAAAACGGGGCAGACTGAACACGATGAAAGCTTCCTCAAGGTAGGAAACGTATTTTTGGGTGGTATGGGAGCTTTTTATGGACGTGGTTTTCGTCAGAGAATGCGCGGAGTATTCTGTGGCGATGTTCGAGATGAGGTAATACGCTAACTCCTCAATTTCTTTTGTTCGGCGGATCTTGTATCGTCGGACGATATCCTTATACACGATGGAATTGAAAAGCGTGGAGAGATAGTCTTTTACCTCGATGGGTTTGACCAATGGCTCAGGGTATCCTCCGTTCACAAGATAGGTCAGTAGTTTCTCCGTGATTTCTGCACTGGTGTAGTCCTTCTGTTCAAGTGAGAGGAATTCCCGAAAGGAGAACGGGAAGATGGTCACGGTCGTATGTCTTCCGGTGAGATGCGTGGACAGTTCTCTGCTGAGGAGTTTTGAGTTGCTCCCGGTGAGAATGATCTTCAGCCCTTGGCGTTGGAGCCGGTTGACAAACAGCTCCCATCTGGGGAGGTTCTGGATTTCATCAAGAAGCAGAGTGCCGGGGTTGTGGTAGACGGTGTTAAGCGCAGCAAGCAGTTCGTCGTAGTCCTGTAGGTCGACCAATCGTTCATCATCGAAATTGATGTATCCGAACGAACCAATAGTGTTCAGATGGTGGATCGCGTAGAATGATTTTCCTGCCCGTCGTGGTCCGATGATGACCTTGATAAGGTCGTTTTGCAGAGCTATCGTGGTGGTTCTCTCGATATATTTCTCGGAGAGGCGTTGATCCAGTTCACGTTTCTGCAGCAGGAGAATGTCTCGAATTTCTTGCATTAAATATAATATATTACAAATAAGTTTATAAATTTTTGCATTATAAATCACATTATGGTTGTTCTGTCAACAACCGCATCCTGAGGAAGATACGAGGGTAGTTTGGTTTGCACCATACTTAATAATCCCAGAAGATCTTCTCACAACCACATCGGGGGCATCGGGAGGCAGTGAGGAATTCCTGGTCTCCTCCACTCCATCCTCCATGATGTGAGACCCCGAATTGTTCCTTCATAATCCGATGTGTCTCCTGTTCGATCAGCCGGTTCTCCGGTGAGACGTTGATGGAAAAAATTCGAGTGTTCATCCCCGTCTTGTTGTGGCACCGAAGACAGGCGTAGGGTTTGAAGTCTTTGATTTCATCGGGTAATCTGACTATTTCCTCTGCGGTCAGCTCCTTGATTTCTATCGTCGGGATGAGCTGTTGGTTTGCCAGTTCGATGTTGTTATCACACAGCCAGGAGAGTATCCTGTTTCGCATGGCGGCAGATCGATACTCCACCCATTGTTTTTTCAAATGCGGGTGTGAGGCAACCAGATCATGGAACTGCTGAAAACCGTTTTCTCTGTCGAGTGTTTCAGAGGGGATATCTTCGAAGACATTGTTTTCTGTTTCATACATGAACGTCTCTATGATTAGTTCATCATCCTTGCTCTCCCACATTGGAATCTTTAGGTATAGTTTGCTTTTTTCCATCTGATGGATTTTCGTCTGTGCGTTTGTATCCTTTGATTCATCGATCCTGATAAGGGTACTCTCATTGATGTCGATGAAAAAATGTGTTGAACATGTTGATTGTCCAAAGGCAGCGATGAGATCGGAAAAATCAATGGATACGGACAACAGCCTTTTTTTTCCTTTTTTTATCTTTGATTCTTTCAATTTCCCTCCCTCTGATCCTACTGTTCCTCTTTATGTCTTACGTGGTTTTACAGACCGAGTCTTCCTCTCGTCCCCTGAGACGGTCACAGTATAGCTTTCAGCAGCCTTCTTGTTCAGGACCTTCTCCCACGTCTCAAAATCAGCTGCAATCCAATCCTTCACCGTCGTCAACAGTGGTGTTTCCTGTACCACCTCATCCGCATGCCGCTCCCGTACCAGGTCCTGTAACCCCTGTGTCGTCCCATGGATGCTCCTACGACGCTGATGCTCAGCACACAGCGCCTTGTGATACTTGTTCAGAGAGTAGAAGAACTCTTCCGTTGAAATAGTCTTTTTACAGTCATTGCAATAATATCCCATACGCTTCCACCACAAACCACCACGTTCATCACAGGGATCATCACCCAGTACACACCCTGCCTCATATTGCTTTTTACCTAAAAAAAGTGCAACAAATCCAGTCATCACTTCTTTTCAAGGTTCTTTCGTATCGCCCGTACCTCCTCTAAGATCTCCTGAGATGTCCCACCAGTGCTGATATCATTCACCCCATCACCCATGCGAGACTGCATCACCCGTCCCAGGATCTCCTCTTTCAACGGCTCCGGGTCGCGCACCCCAAGGATCTGCCCCTCCGGCCCAGTGATGGCACTGCCCGCACTTGCTCCACCCATGGAGCCGGATCCTGCGGTATACGAATTGACCCGATACAGATGAAACACCTGCTCAATGGGACCTTGATCGACACTGATATGCTGGATCCGTGCGTACGGGATCGTCCGTTTGTATTTCCACCAGACCCCGCGCTGAATGAGGATCCCCTCAGTCCCAAGGGTATACCGGTACCGGGCGAAGTACATGAAAATCCAGATGTTATACACGATGAAGACCACCGCAAGAACAACGCTCCCAAGAAAGAACACCCAGAGCAGGATATCTCTCTCAGGGTCAGATGGTGCTGTGAAATACCAGGGTAGCAGAGTTGAACATGAAAAAACCACCCACATCAAACCAACAAGGATGATCCCTTTCACTCGCCAGACGTTCTTTGCTGCGCTATCCAGTGTTCTCCACTCTTGTTCTACCATACTCCTCGCTGAGAAAATCACTAGCCAGTTAATAGATGTTGTGATGAAGATGTTGTACAAATCCTCAACAAGGCGCCCCTGAAATACAACCAGCATGACGCCGAAGACCCGGTCCTGTTTGAAAGACCAAGTCCTCCCTGCTTCTGCTCACGACTGCTTTGACCGTTCCGTCGTGATCTTTTTCCAAAGCGCCTCCAAAATGAGCTGTGAAAACACATCCCCATCAAAAAACCTGTATTCTTTCTTATCACCCAGACCTAAGCTTTTGACCAGATGCTCCTGCGCCCTATTCCGATAAAAATATTTTTCTTTGATGGTCATCCCCAGATTGAAATGCTGTTTAACAATGAATTCATCAGATGTCATCGTTTTTACTTTTTCCTTGAAATCCCCGGTCACATTCCTCAGGATGTCATCAAGGACATCGTCGAGCGTCGGATACCCAATTTTCTTCATTGCTGTTTCACCATATCGGAGAACCATTGAAATCATTGTATCCTTATAAACATATACCTGACCTTTGAAGAACGACAAACATAAAAAAAGAATCAGCGGAGGAACCAGAGGAAAAATCCTGGTAGACCTTCCGTCTGTATCAGGCTGCTCTTTAGATGGTGCACGCCTCATATTCAAGCTTTTTGAATAATAAGCAGAGTTCTTATGAACATTCCTCCGGGGGTTCAAATCCCTTCCCCTGCACTTTTTATATTTCTTGAATTGCTAACATATCATCGACAACGAGAGGCGTTACTTGATTGTTTCTTTCTAGGGTCGGTCAATCGAATATTTTTAATATTTCAATAATGATAGCTTTTTGTGAGATAAAGATGGATAAAGAAAAGGAACCAAAGGAGCAAAAGAAACAAAAAGTCAAGATAAAACGAGTGATTGCTGTAGCTGCTTTTATGATTGTTGGGGTGTTGGTTGTTGCTAGCGGGGCTAGCATTCTCTTCTATAATCTTGGCAATGGTCCAGACGGGTACGCGTATAGTAACGTGTACCATGTCAATTCCTCGTCGTATGCGTTTACTGCGTATATGAATGAATACAAGATCTCGACCTGGGGGTTCCTGGGTGCACATAATGTCGCGGAGATGAAGTTTTTTGCAACACCAACAGGCACATCATCGGAGCTGTTCATTGGTTATGCGACGACTGCAGGGAGCCAAGCATATAGCAGCAGCTTCCAGTGCGAGATACCGACTTATTGGCGGTGGTGGGCTGAACCATACTATGCGGAGATTGACATTGCTACGACCACAATATCTGGGAGTGGAGCACCTGTGCAGGTCCCGCAAGAGCAGACGTTCTGGCTTGCCACAGCTGAATCCCCGGGAACCGTGACGATGAATTACCTCCCGCAGCATGAGCAACATGTCTGGTTCATCATGAACCGTGATGGATCCAGGAACGTCTCAGCTGATATACAGATAGCGTTTCGATCCCCAATTCTTACGATGCTACCACCAATTTTGGTAGGAGCAGGCCTTATCCTCGTCGGCGCTGGGGTGTACCTGCTTAAACGGAAGAACAAGAACAATCCGTAGATGACAAATAAGCAGATGGATGCCCCCCTGAGTAAAAATGATGGTTTCTGGTAAAAAGGAACATGCGAATTTACTAATAAACAAAGTTGAAAATCCATTCCCCCGGCTATAGTTTTTGCTGACAAAGGTTAAAATATTCAATAGTTCCATCTTTATTTATTCGGGAGGACTAAAATGGAAAGATATTCTTTCATAAGGAAAGGATTAGCTGTCTGTATTGTCATTTTGTTCATTGGGACGGGTATTCATGTGTCCGTTGCGCAAAAGATTGAGACATTATCGTTGCCAACTCCAAGCGATACTACGTTATATGTCGGTGGGAGCGGACTGGGATTGTCCTTCAGTTTACAGGGTTTATGTCTGTTATCGGAAATAATATTTCGAATAATCAATATGGGATTGTTCTCTCGTTTACATGTTTTTCCTGTATCAAGGAGAATAACTTTATAAGAAATAGAGTAGAACCCGCCTTTTTTGTTAATTCTTTTTTTTCGGTGTGGCATCGAAATTACTGAAATCGGACCGGTCTACTGCCCATAGCTATATCTGGGGTAATTGGTGGGATTCTTATTCAGTTTCCTTTTATTAATGTTGACTGGCGTCCAGCACAAACTCCCTATGATATTGCGTAGGACGTAAATTTGAAACATAGAAAAAGAGAAAGCATTAAATATTATTCTAAAAAATAAATAATAATTCCAATACTTTTTGATTACGCATATCCATCCCTTCTTTTTTATTAATCGGCCGTAAAATAGTTCACCTTAATGATGAATTACGTCTTTAATGGATATCTCGCACACCACCATCAAACAGCTACAGGAAAAAGTCTTTTTGTTTTATACGAAGAACAAACGGGAGCTACCCTGGAGAAAGACGACCGATCCATACAAGATTCTTCTCTCTGAACTCATGTTGCAGCAGACACAGGTCGCCCGGGTTATTGAGTATTACGAAAAATGGATTTTACGGTGGCCGACGATCCAGGATCTTTCACAAGCATCTCGTACTGAGGTGTTCAAGGCATGGATGGGCTTGGGGTACAACACTCGGGCGGTGCGTCTGCATAATGCTGCACAGAATATCGTTTCTAAGTTCCATGGTGATGTGATAGAAGCGATGAAACATTACAAGGATGTCCCGGGGGTGGGGCGATATACGTCTCAGGCTGTACAGATTTTTTCGACAAATGCGGATTTGGTCACCGTCGATACGAATATCCGACGGATATTCATTAAAGAGTTTCATCTTTCTGAAACGGTTTCTGATAAAGAACTCTGGAGTCTTGCTGAAAAATGTCTACCAAACGGACGGAGCAGAGATTGGCATAACGCATTAATGGATTATGGTGCGCTTCATTTGACTGCGAAAAAAACAGGGATTAAACCAAAAACACAGCAGTCTCGGTTTCAAGGGTCTGATCGGCAGATTCGAGCACAGGTTCTACGTCTTCTCTTAAAAACCGGACTTTCTTTTGTTGAGCTGCAGAATACGCTTCTGATTGAAGACGCACGATTAAAAAAAATCCTTGAAAAAATGATGAAGGAACAACTTGTTCGCATGAAACAAAAAAAATATGTTTTGAACGAGTAATGATTCATAGACTGTCCGGGTCGTGGTAAAGAAGATTACGAGGGCGACTCTCTTTTAATAGACGATATTCCACTCGGGGACGAAAGGTTAGGTGCCGAATATGGGAAATGGTGCAGGTGACGAGTTTGGGAAATCTACTCAGGAGAGCAGGGAATCAACGACCCGCTTTTTAGGTGACGAACTTGGGAAAAGTGTAGGCGACGAAGATGGGAACTATTTTTCTCCTGGTTTTTCCTGTTTACTATGGTGATGGTTTTGATGGTCGTTGAAGTGGTTGTGAGGTGACGGGTTTGGGAAATGGCGGGGTGCTGGTTGGGTTTTGGTGGGTTTTTTGGTTTTTTTTCGTGTAAAATACTTTTGTTGATTTTATTGAAGAAAATGAATTCTTAACAAGACTTTTGCACTTTTCTGATTTCTCCATAAATTTCAGATAGAAGAACATCGTTCCCATCCACAAGGATGGGATGTGATGAGTGATGTTCTTCACAAAAGAAGAGGATACTTTTTGTAAGGCCTTTCAAGCATATCGACCTTGTTTTTCGAAACCACAATGGAGCCATTTCAACACCTATCTCACCGGTCTGCTGCTCAGTGAGAAAGGCGAAAAAAACATCCAGGATATCGCAGGCAACCTCCTAGATGGTGGTCATCAAAGCTCACTGAACCGGTTCATCACCAGACATCGCTGGGACCTCCGTCGTCTCAACACCTTCCGGCTTCGAGAATGCCTCCATGAGCGTATCGGAGGCATTCTCAGTCTCGATGACACTCTCATCGAGAAAACAGGGAAGAAAATGGCGGGTGTCGGCTACCTCTACGACCATTCACAGAAGAAAAACATCCTTTGCCATGACATCGTCACCACCTTCTATTGTAGTAGCAAAGAGCAGCTGCCGCTGTACTTCGAAACGTATGTGAAACAAGAAGTCACAGAATCAACAGGTTTGTGGTTTCGTACGAAGATCCAGATCGCTCTGGATATCCTGCGTCAGTCCCTGGCACAGGTGACGCCGACTGCGGTCGTGTTCGACGAATGGTACATGTCTCAGGAGGTCACCGAGTTTCTGAGTAGCCGTGGGCTTACTTGGGTATCCCAGGCGAAGTTGAACCGGCGCATCAAGGTTGGTGAGGCATGGGTCGGCCTCGCCACCTTTGCCAGGTCGCTTCCGGCGAAGGCGTTCATCAAAGTGGATGCTGAGGTAGATGAACATCGGTTTAAATGGTTCTTTGAGACAACAGTGTTATTGAATAAGGTTGGTATCGTTAAACTGGTGGTATTACGGCCGCGTAAGAACAGTAGGAAGTTTACCTTCCTGGTGTCTAACGCTACCAGCCTGTCGGGTATGGTGGTGCTCGAATACTATAAGAAACGCTGGTCTATTGAGGTGTTTTATCGGGATTGCAAGCAGCATTTGGGATTAGGGGAATACCAGATAAGAAAGCTCGACTGTGTAGTTATACACCTACACCTTGTTTTCTTGGCGTATACCCTCCTAAAGAATGTCCGCAGCAATCCTGTGTTTGCTGCGATTGTGGCAGGTACGAAAAGTATTGGTGCCGCCTGCCAGCGGTTGAAACGATGGATGCTTGAACGGTTAAAAGGGAGAGCACACTCTGTGTGCTTCCCTACCTAAAAGTGCAAAAGTTCTGTTCTTAAATTAATGATAACTTTTATAAAGGGGTAGCTGTTTTCCATACCTCGGTGGTCGTCACAAAAAAAGTATGGTGTTGTGGCGGGAGAGAACAATATACGTTTAATGCTAATAAGAAATAAAATATAAGATGTAAAAAGGTGAGATGAGAGATGAAACAAAACATAAATAATAAAAAGAAAGTTTTTCCAACGCTAACGATAGCAATAATGTTAGTACTCACGGCATTTTTTGTCGCATACCCGGTAAGCGCTGCATCTACGGGTGTGTGCTCGGTTATATCGCCGACTTATGTTAAGGCTAGTAGCGTACCCATTGGAATTTTTAAGCTAGTTATTCAAACCGATGATATTACGAATGCTTTTTTAGATAGCGTATATGTGGATTTTTCAGGTGAGGATTTTCATACCAGTGATTTGCAGGGTATTGCATTAGATGATACATCTGGCGTTAGTATATACAGAGATAGTGAAAACCCAACTGGATCTGGTGAATTTGATTATACAGTTGATACTCATCTTCCAGCACAAACCGCGACGTGGCAGGGAAATCAAGCGAGAATCGTTCTTGTTTCTGGTGGAGATAACCGTTTTGACTTTGTAGATACAGATTATACATTTTATGTAGTGATTAAAACCTCAGGAACAATAGGCGATAATGATGAGATAACCGCGGAAATAACAAGTGTAAAAGTAAAAAATTTAGAAACCTCATTATCCGGACTTACTGAAACTACATTTACCGCAGACACCACTGTCCCCACTCTTGATGATGTAACCATAGAATCTGACCATGATAACCCCGAATATGCAAAGGTTGGTCACACAGTCACCATTACCATCGAAGCAGACGAAGACATTCAAGAACCAACTGTAACCATTGATGGAAACCCTGCTGACGACATAGAGGGTGACGGTACAAGTTGGACAGCAACTCGAGTGATGCAAGAGGGTGATACTGAGGATGAGATTGCCTTTACCATTGATTTCGCTGATCTTGCTGATAATGACGGAATTCAGGTGACAGCAACTACCGATGCAAGTAGTGTCACCTTTGACGAAACTAACCCAAACCTAGACAGTTGGGAGATAGACCTTGATGCAAAAACCATTACCTTAACGTTCGATGAAGATGTTGATGTATCTACATTGGATGTGACTGGTATTACTCTTCAGGATGCAGATGAAGCTGTGACTAGTTATACTCTGACTGATAGTGATTCTGCTAGTGTTGATGGCACGGAGATTGTTATTGATTTGTCTGAGACTGATTTCAATGAGATTGTTTTAGATACTAATCTTGCTACGGAGCAGGCTGATAGTTATTTGACGTTGACTGTTGATGTTATTGAGGATATGGCTGGTAATAGTGTGACTGCGATTGAGGATGGTGATGGTGTGCAAGC
>CAZLDE010000052.1:0-9454 GCA_964558215.1 uncultured Thermoplasmatales archaeon | reverse complement strand
AATGATAGAAACCCCGGCCTTGTGAGTAATTTTTAATACAATGAACGTATTTCCTATGGTGACCTTATTAGTGAGACCGTCGTAGATGGGAAGCGATTTCATAGAGCATAAACGAATTGGTGAGGACAACACATACATATCATGCGAAAAGAGGTATTTTCCAATTAAAGAAAAATAGGATTATTGAGGTGGTCAAGTGAAAACTGAGCCAGAAATTATAAAAACCCTTCGAGAAGAGGAACGATTAGGCAAACTACAGAAACCTTTGTCAAGTAATTCCAACAGAACCAGCATGTCAACTACCCTGGTTCAGCAGAAGGAATTCATATCGACAAACCCGAAAGATTTTTCTCGGTACGAGCCAAAAAGGACCATTATCGATTTAGTAAGCCCACAGGAAAAATTTGAAACAATTTTTGAGAATTACTCAGTAGCTATTATGTTGGCAGATAACAAAGAACGCATTGTTTCTTGGAACAAATATACAGAAGATCTGTTACACATGCAAGAAAAAGATTTGTTTATGAAACCAGTACATTCTCTCTATCCATCTGAAGAATGGCAAAGAATTCGACAGGAAAATGTTCGCCAAAAAGGTATTCGATATCGGATGGAAACAAAGATGCTACGAAAAAATAATAATCCCTTCGATGTAGACCTCTCGCTATGTATTTTAAAAGGATGCAAGGGGGAAATCGTCGGGTCCGTCGCAATCATAACAGATATCACTGAACTAAAGAAGGTGGAAAAGGAGTTAAAAGAATCTGAAAAAAGATACAGAACAATTTTTGATAATTCCGCTGTCGCTATCACATTAACTGATGAGAATGAACGAATCATCTCTTGGAACAAATATGCAGAAACATTACTTGAGATGGATAAACAAAACTTACATCTTAAGCCTGTTAAGGACCTGTATCCAATCTCCGAATGGCAAAAAATAAGGTCACAAAACATTCGTCAAAAAGGTATGCAACACCATCTTGAAACAAAAATACAAAAGAAGAATGATGAACAATTAGACGTCGATCTCTCCCTGAGTGTTTTGAAAAATCATGAAGATAAAGTCGTTGGCTCAATCGGTGTTATCAAAGACATCAGTGAACAAAAGAAAATAGAAAAAATCTTACAAGAATCTGAGAAGAAATTCAAACTTCTTTATGAAAAAGCACCGGTCCCATACCACACTTTAAGCCCGAAAGGTATGATTACTGATGTCAATGAGAAATGGTGCCAGACATTTGGTTATACAAAAGACGAAGTAATTGGCAGATCAATCTTTGATTTTATCTCCAAACATGAACGAATGAATGCAAAAGAGTCCTTCCTGCAGAAGATATCTCAAGGAAAATCTTATACAAACGGTAATTTACGGGAATTCCAGACGATAACTGGTGAAAAAAGATATGTTATCTCCCATGATTTTTTCCTCTTCGACGAAAACGGAAAAGTAGTCTCTGTCTATACCACGATGAGCGATGTCACCGAGAATAAAGACACGGTACATACGAAAAAAAAGAATCAGACCGGTACGGTAAAACATCAACAAGCCAAACCCATGAAACCAAAAAAAACGAAAAAAACAAAGAAATCTTGAGGAATACAAACGTTTTTTAGATACATCAAATAAATCATATGTAATTCAGCAGACTCGGTACGGGGTTGACCTTCTTTCTCAAATATGATGTTATTTTCATCCGAGCGGTAAATTAACTCGTATCAACAAATCACTGATGTCGTTTCATGGGTGTTTTGGATGGGTGGAAAAAAACTCCCAAATCACTGTATTTGCACTCATATCATGGGATGTTCTCCCTATGAGTACCTCGGGGAGGTATTGATACCCATCTGGCCAGGTATGACCACCGTTATAAATAGTGTACAAAACCACCTCGGTGTTCTCTGCACCCTCTGTATAAATATCTTGTTGGATCCAGGTATGATCTGTGGGGTCTATATCTGGTAATAACGTGCTATTTGGTGTATTGGAACAGTTGTTATGTAGAACCCAAAATATGACAGAGTCAGGTACTGAGATGACAACCCCGCGCGGGTTTCTTGGAGTACCGACCAATCCCCCCTCCCATGGTACAAGCGGGTCATGCGTTCCGCTAATAACGCAGACAGAGACCGGATTATCTGATATATTGTACGGTAGCAGATCGATTGGTACTGCTCCTGCGACAGGGGCGATTGCAGCGATTTTATCAGGGATCTCAAATGCAAGACGATAGGACATCATCGCCCCATTTGATATCCCTGTAGAAAATATTTGATTGGGATCGATATTGAATTCATCAGTCAGATTCTCTATAAGAGCTTCAAAAAAACCGATGTCATCGATATTTTGTTCATGGGCTGGGTCAGAGACATTTTTTCTTCCATCGTTCCAATTTTTTTCTATGCCATCGGGGTATACAACAAGAAAGTTATGTTGATCCGCTAGTGTGTTAAATCCGCCTTGGGTCAAGGTTCGTTCCATACCCACAGCAGTACCCCCACCACCATGGAGGACAAACACGAGAGATGGGCTGCTATTCTCTGGTAATGATGGCGGGATGTGGATTCGATACGACCGGGTAAGACCATCAAACAGAATCGTCCTTTCAAACGTATTTGGGTCTTCTGGGATTTTTTGCATACATCCCGAAAGGATGAGAAGAATGAAGAGTACAGATCCCAGACATGCATACTGAACAACTTTTTTCCGTTTATTCTTCATAGGACATCGCTACTTACTATTTTAATAACAAACAGATATATTTATTTTTTTACCAATTTTTCTTTAATTTCATGAGGTTTTTTCATATTTATTAAACTAGTGTAATAGCTAGAGATAATATCTTAAGCCAGTGGGATAAGAGAAATAATTATTAATTACTCTAGAAATCGGCTTCTTTTACATCTTTTTTTCTTTGTAAAAGTCCCTTTTTTTCTCGGAGAATAATCGAATTATTACTAAGAAATATATAAATAAGACCACTGTGATAACTTATCACAGGGAAGAAATATGAAAACTAAGATTATTTGTTATTTTATAATAGGCCTATTATGCGTAAACACCTCGGCACTTTCAGCGCATACTGACAAAGGAATTGAAAATGAAGAAAACCTAACAAACGACTGTTCCGGTGAAATCGAAGTACTTAGCAATGACCTCCTCCGCTACTTCGACCCTTCTGCTATGGGTTCCTCCTTTGGTCCTGAACCTGGGTATTATGACACAAGCGAATACTTTATCGGATCTGTGTCGGTCGGGTTGATTTTCCTTGAGAGTAATGGGGCAATTGATCCAAGCACAGAAGATTGGACTACAACAGAGATAAACAATGTTCAAACCCAGATCAATCAGGCGATGACCTGGTGGGTCGGCCAAAATCAATGGGCTGGTCTTAGCTATGTCCTAGATGTTCATACCGCTGTGCCAACAAGTTATGAACCAATCATTCATCCCTCCGCGATGACAAACCCTACCTACGAGAAACTCTGGGTATGCGAGGCGATGGCCTCTCTCGGGTACTCAACCGGTGACTGGATGCAGAGAACACGGGATTATGTCAATGCGATGAGGACTGCAAAAGGAACCGATTGGTGCTTTACCGTGTTTCTCGTTGATAGCAGCAACGATATTGGTGGAGATTTCTCTGATGGGTATTTCGCCTATGCATACCTTGGTGGCCCCTATCTCGTGATGACCTACGATAACGATGGATGGGGTATCTCTGCAATGAACCAGGTCATGGCCCACGAGACAGGACACATCTTCTGGGCAACCGATGAATATGATGGAATCACCGAATACAGTGGGTACCTGAATACTGCTGATGTTGAAGGATCAGGGTGTCTGATGGATACCAATGCTCTTATGCTTTCATCAGGGACAAAGCTTCAGGTAGGCTGGCGAGATACCGATATGGATACGATTCAAGACATCGTTGATACATTCCCAGAAACAGTGTTAAATCCCTATCCACAGGATCCAACACCACTGCAGACTCTCACCTACACAGGGACGGCAACCGAGGTTCCCTATCCAAATAACAATCCCCAGATGCATAACCCAGGAAATGATGTCACTGTGAACAAAATTATGGTTGTGTTCTATAGCATTGATGGAGGATATTGGAATGCAGCGATCCCCAGCGATGGTTTCTACAACCAACCAGTTGAGAATTACGCATTTACCACGCCTCCACTTCCGCATGGCATTCGTTTGATTGAAGCTCGGGCGGTAAACACAGTCGGAAACATTGACCCCACACCAGCATCTGATACCGTGACGATTGATAATCCACCAAATACCCCAACAATCACGGGACCTGCGAAAGGGAAACCCGGACAACAGTACATGTTTAACACCACTACCACGGACCTAGATATGGACCCGATCTTCTACTGGATTGACTGGGGCGATGGCAGCAACACAGGATGGCTTGGAGCGTTCCCACCAGGTTTCGTCGTTCATGCCAATCACTCATGGGCAAAGAAAGGAACCTATCAAGTCAAAGTAAAAGCAAAAGACATTTTTAACGCTGAAACCGCATGGGCGACCCTTGATGTGAACATGCCACTTGCATCACAATTCGAAGGTAATTTCCTAAAAACATTCCTACAGACACATCCGTTCCTCTCCCATCTCCTCTCTTTGATCCTCAGCAAGATACAAATTCGACTCAGCTGAATGCCTCCATACTTAACCTAGTTACTCATTTTTTTTTTTTTTTGCACGATGAAAGAGTGATAAAAACATTTAATAACGGATATGACATGAAAAAAACAAACAAATAGTTGCCAAGGGGAAAAAAGATGGCAAAGAATCAAGTCGTAACGATGAAAAAAACAAGTTTAGATGACGCAGTCGGGATTGCAAAAAAAGGAACCCATTGTGGGATGTGCCGTATCGATTTTCTTGGGTCTGGTTTATGTCCCTCTGGGAAAAAACATGGGTATCTAGCATATTGGCCCCAGGGTCGGATGGAACTTGTCAAGCATTTACAACAAGGAAGAATTAAACCAACAGAGAAACTCATTGAGATTGCCAATTCCTGCTCCTTGTGTGGTATCTGTGATAAACAATGTAATTTTGCTACCCAGCTACGGCCAGAGAAAGTAGCCCAGGCGTTAAAGGAATATGTTGCAACACTGGATAAAACCCAGTTGCAAAAAATACAAGAGGACGATATCGTCAAAGGTCTCCGTGGTATAGTTGGTGACGAATGGGCTACCAATGATCCCGTGATTATCTCATCGTATATCCGTTCTATCATTCCACCTGACGCCGCCTTGAATTACTATATCGTCCTGCCTGAGACTGCCGAGCAGGTATCAAAAATCATACAGTTCGCAAATACTAAGAACATACCCTTTTTACCTCGCAGCGGTGGAACCGCGTTATCAGTAGCGGCACCAACGGTGCTATCCAATGCGACCAGTCTGGAACATGGAATCGTCATTGACCTCTTACGGATGAAAAAACTATACATTCATACGGAAAGCTCCACTGCCACTGTGGGCGCAGGGGTCACATCTTTTGAACTCCAAAAGGAGGCCTATAACCATAAGTTACGGGCGAATGTCGCGGAAGCCGGAGCACATGTGTGTGCCAACATCGCAACAACCGGGATTGTGACAACCTGGGGAAATACCTATGGATGTTTTGCTGATAATTTCATCGACCTTGAACTGGTCGATATGGATGGCAACATCCGTCATCATCATGACCTGGAAATATCAAACCCGTATGCGACCGACAATGGGTTTACAAACATCTCTCTGAGCCCCTCGTATATTATTACAGAGGTCACAGTGAAACTCTTCCCGGTGTTTGACGCCGAGGAAGCAGTCTTTGTTCCTTTCGATAATGTAGAAGACGCCCTGATATGGTCCTAGAGCTTGGGAAACGAAGAATTGGTCTGTCACTTGCTGTTCTTTCTTATAAATATCTTGCGGAGTTCATATGCCCGACACGGCAGATAGCAACAGATTTTGAGGATGTCTGTAAGAACTATCTGAAACTCCGCTACGTCGTCGATGTGGTCTGCACCAAGGAGGATAAAAAAATCGTTGAAGAAATGGCTGATTGCATCATCGATCAAGCCATGTTAAAGACCTTGATCCTTGGATCACCTAAGTTGGCGTCCTTGAAAGAAAGCGAATTTTTAAAAATACTATCGGAGGAGAAAGACCCGCTCAAGGCGATTTTTGCAGGACCTATGAAAAAACATCTGGAGCAAGGATTGGATGCGACACCAGCGAATATCGCAAAGGTGTACGATTCTGATCTGCAGGAGTTCTTCAAAAAAATTTACACAAAACCAGAGTTTTCAAATGTCGTCTGGCTCCATGCGTTCCGCATTTTACCCTCTCGACTCATGAGACAGCGTATGACGATGGGGCCTGGTGGAGCGGTCTGGGCTGGGGATAAAAAACATATCCTTCGATGGATTGATATGTTTGCCGAGGTTGGCGATAAATATCAACTGGAGCATGCGTTGGGGTTTATCAGTCCCTTGGACACAGGCAAGTTCATCTACATTGAATATGACTATTTCTATGATCATAACGACCCAAAAGCCGCAGGTAGGATTAGTACGACTCTGCTGGAGACCACAGAAAAATCCCTGGTCCTGGGCAATATTTTCACCCTTATCAACTATTTATTCAAAGGCATTCATAGGAAGGAACATGTACTCTATCCCCTCCCGAAAGGTCTCACCCCTGAGGAGGATAGGATCTTTCGAGATGTGCTTCACTCGGTGTTAGGGGACTTTGAAGAATGGTAAAATTTCTGTCAGATGAATGGATAGAATATGGGAAGAGATATATCGATGAGAACCTTGATCCTGTGAAAGATCTTGGTAACTTGACAACATCGTTACTTGGCATCATCGAACATGTTCCTCCCAAGGATATGATGATGAGTTTCTATCTGGAACTCAAAGATGGTAGGTTACATGATTTTATTCTTCGTACTGATGGTATACTTTCTGGGAATGACGCTGTTTTTATCATCACAGGGAACTATGGAGTGTATCAGGATATTTTTGAAGGGAAGATCGGAACCGCCATGGCCCTTCTTAAAAACAGGATAAAACTGAAAGGAAGTAAAATCGAGGCTTTGAAAATAATCAAACAATTAGATGGGCTCATTCAGGCGTTACAGAAAATAACAGATGAATTTGAGGGATAATCTAGTGTGAAACCAGCAGATAGAACCACTGTTTTTATTTCTCTGCGACGACCAACATTTCAAAATCCTCAGTTGTTAATGGATCATTTCTACTGAACGCTCCAAGCTTGGCACCAAAGATGTCGATTTTAGTAAAACCAAGTGATTTCAACATCCACGTTATTTCAGGTGGGACGTAGCATCGTTCATTACACGTTAGTTCTTTTTTCTTTCCATCATCATCAATAAAAGTCGTTATACCATGGTCTCTGAAAGTCATTAAATCGAACGTGTTTTGAGAGTATTCTGAAGTCCCTTCCTTTTTTTGAGATTCCATGAAATCTTTTACTGAGTGAAAAAGAGGGAAAAGTC
The DNA here is from genome assembly GCA_964558215.1 of uncultured Thermoplasmatales archaeon. Lineage (GTDB taxonomy): Archaea > Thermoplasmatota > E2 > DHVEG-1 > DHVEG-1 > SM1-50. The sequence goes on along the minus strand of CAZLDE010000052.1, from coordinate 1,914 downwards.
CATTCAGAGTGGTCAAAATGAGTTTACTGTTCTGTGGTTTTAAGGCCTTTGCGGCATTTTCCAATATTTCAAAATTCATCTCATCGGTTTCCATCAAAGAAAATGCCCCTTCACAAAGCATGATAACAACATCAAACTCAGATCTGAACGGCAATCTTCGAGCATCTTTTTTTTCAAACCGAACCTGGACGTTTTGTTTCTTTGCGTTTTCTTGTGCTCTTTTAAGCATTGAATCAGACAGATCAATTCCAACGATATGGTATCCACGTTTCGCAAGCTCAATGGAATGCCTGCCGGTCCCACACCCAATGTCAAGAATTTTCAGATTCTTAGCATATCCTATCTCTTTTTCGATGAAATCACATTCACCAATCGTCCCTTTCGTAAATGGTTCTTTTTCATAGGTATTCGCGTAATTTTCAAATAATGCTTGATACCATAGTTTCATTGAACTCATTCTATCATCCTGATTATGCTTTGATACGTTTATTGGTTCCATGGATAAAAGGATGTCGGGGGCGGACGTGTATCCCCGGGGTTACAGCTCCCACTGAAAAGATAAGTGGGAAATCAGGAAAAAAGATTTCATCAGTTTTTTTTTCATTCGAAATAAAAGAATTGTATGGGAAATCAGCTAAATATAGAGCATGGATTAAATTATACCGCAGTGACACACAAACAGTTTTTCGTAAATTCCGTTACATTTAAAATACACAAACAGATTTCTATTCAAAGGAGATTGGAGGAAAATGAAAAAGAATTCAATTATAAATTGGAGAGTGTTTTGGATTCTCTTTGGAGCAAGTATAATTGGTGCTATCGCTGTTATACCCTTTCAATTTACACTACAAGGAATTTCGTTCTCAGAAGTCCCGTTAGAGGGTATACTATTTAGTATAATTGTTAATTGTGTTCTTTTTTTCGTCATTACTTTCGTCGGCTTATTTTTGTCGAAAAAAATCGGCTTTGGCGCCCCAATATTAGAGCGATTGACTGAAAAAAAAGAAGTAAAGACATACATAAAATCAATACTGGGAATCTCAATTGGATTTGGTATCCTTGCTGGCATTCTGATGCTTATTGCAGATAACCTTCTGTCTCATTTCGGAGGCATAAGCCTAGATGTCAGCCTCCCACCAGTATGGCAAGGGTTCTTAGGAGCGTTTTATGGTGGGGTAAATGAGGAACTATTGATGCGGTTATTCCTCATGAGTCTTCTTATTTGGATTTTTTTTAAAATTAAGAAAACTGATGACGGAAAACCGACACGTGTCAGCATATGGATTGCCATTATTATTGCTGCCATTTTCTTTGGCATAGGACATCTTGCTGCAACCTCTGAACTTACTGCTATTACCCCAGCAATTATTGCACGAGCTGTTCTCTTAAACGGTATAGGTGGAATCGCTTTTGGATGGCTCTATTGGAGAAAAGGATTAGAATCAGCAATGATTTCCCATTTTTCTGCCGACATAATACTCTACGTGATATATCCGTTAATTCCTCTTTAAACACCACCATTAATTCTTCTAGTAGTACTCAGATGATAATCAAACAGTGTGAAAAATAAAAAAAGACGTGATTATTTATTTTTTTTCGCTTGTAATCCCGCAAATCCTAGAAGAGCGGTTGCTAATGCTATAAGTGAAGGATTCGTCACAACAAGTATTGATGCCCCTATATCATCGAAAAAGCTGCTATCAAAAACCAATGGGACTATCCAGACCACAAACAAGCTTAAAAAACTTATGACGATGACTATCTTATAGAGAGTCGTGCTTGGTGCTCGTTGTGCTAATTGCATTCGTGATAACGTTCCTTCCTCAACCATAATATCACCGTTATTTGAAAACAGATTTGTGTTTAAAAAAATTGCTAAAAAAGGTATTATCAGAGAAGGAGAAGTTTTTAAAC
>CAZLDE010000051.1:9114-9486 GCA_964558215.1 uncultured Thermoplasmatales archaeon | reverse complement strand
GCGGGTCTTTCACTTCGTTTCAGACCACGCAGTATTCCCAGTCGCAACTATAAAAAAACTCTAACTCTAATTTTTGGTGTAGTTGTTTTTTTGGCCGGGCTAGTGTTGTCATCTTTTGTCGCATTGGGCGTAAATGGAATAGCTGGTGATAATACTCTTGATTGGGATTTAGCAAGACGACAAATAGTCAATATAGGGGCACATCTTCTAATAGGAATAGCATTAACAACAATGGGTATGATAATCGTCCTTTTTGCTAAATCAGATAAATAATCATTTGATTTTGTTTTTTTTCAATTGAATATAATCATGGAAATAATTGAATCGTTATTTTCAGTCGAATTATCGTTGAGCCAGGGGCCTACCGAGCAT
>CAZLDE010000051.1:0-9104 GCA_964558215.1 uncultured Thermoplasmatales archaeon | reverse complement strand
GAGCATGCTCATTGTCTTGCTCATCATCTGTCAGCGGTGTTGCTTTCTCCCAACTATCATTAAAATACCTGTTGAGTTTTTCAAGCATGTCCTTCTCAACAGTCCAAATACCAAGTTCATCCTGCTTAATAGACCCGGAGAGGATTAAAGCTCGGTCATCACCAAGAATGAAATTCCCCCGGATTCCAGAATGACGTTTCACATCTAGGCCCTTCAGATCCGTTCCCTCTTCATATTCATTGACAACAACCTTTGCGTTCTTCGGAAGCTCAATAGCACCCATATTCTCTGCGATGATACGAGGATTTGTAATCTCTGCAATACTCCATTTATGGGTTGGTCTGGTCGCTGGTTGAGCCTTATTGACACGCCTCATTCCTATCTCGATTGCGATTCCTATAGTAAACACACCGATGAGCAAACCGATGATAAATGCTACAACATCCATCTGTTATCCATCTCCTGCAAATAGGAAAACAACAACAAGGATAAATAGATTTTCCCTAGTTGAATAAAAATAACGATTAGGACAACCTTTATGTTCCATAGCGGTATTCAGGACAAAAATCGCGAGTTTAGAATCTATGCCAAAATCAATAGAGCAACAGATACAGGAATTGAGAAAAAAGCAACATGCAGTGATTCTTGCGCATAACTATCAAAACCCAGAGATACAGGATATCGCGGACTTTGTTGGTGACTCTCTTGATTTATCCTTAAAGGCCACAAAAACCGATGCGAAGGTCATTATTTTCTGTGGTGTTGATTTCATGGCTGAATCAGCAAAAATCTTAAATCCTGAAAAAACTGTGATTCTCCCAGACAGAACAGCGAACTGCCCTATGGCAGAGATGGTCGATGCAGAGAGCCTTGGATGGCTGAAGAAAGAACATCCAGATGCAGACGTGGTCGCCTACATCAACACGACTGCGGAAGTAAAAGCATTAGCGGATATCTGTTGTACATCAGCAAACGGGGTGAAAGTCGTAAAAAGCAGGGAAGCAAAAAAAATCATTTTTGTCCCCGATCGGAACCTTGGGCTTTACATTCAAAAACAAGTCCCGGGAAAGGAAATACTCATCTGGCCGGGAGTCTGCCATACTCATCATGATATAACCAAAAAAGATGTATTAACCTTAAAGAAGATGCATCCTGCGGCGGAAATCCTTGTTCATCCTGAATGCCAGCCGGAAATCATAGAGCTAGCGGATTATGCCTTTTCAACCAACGGGATGGTTGAACATGCAAAGAAATCACAGGCAAAAGAATTTATCATCGGAACAGAAAAAGGTCTGTGTTACCGACTAGAAAAAGAACTTCCACATAAGAAATTCTATCCAATCCCCACAGCCGTGTGCCCGAATATGAAAAAAACCACACTGGAAAAAGTATTAAAAAGTCTGGAGACTTTAGAGCCAAAAATCCATCTCTCCGAGGAGATTATGAGGAAAGCTCATAACCCTCTTCAACGTATGATGGAAATCAGGTAAGGTGAAAATCAATGAAACGAATTTTCCTTGATCATGCATCCACCACAAAAGTCGATGATGAAGTGATACAGGCAATGCTTCCCTATTTCTCACAGTTTTACGGGAACCCTTCATCGATTCATACATTTGGGCGGGAGGCACGAGAAGCAGTAGATGCATCAAGAGAACATGTAGGAACGATCCTTGGTGCCCGCGATGATGAAATCATTTTTACTGCGGGTGGCACTGAATCAGACAACCTTGCGATAAAGGGAATAGCCTATCTGAATAAAGAGAAACGAACGACCAAAGGCCCTCATATTATTACCTGTGCGATTGAACACCCCGGTGTCCTTGAAACATGCCGACATTTAGAATCACAAGGGTTCAAGGTCACATATCTCCCCGTCGATCCCCAGGGAATCGTTGACCTTGATTTGCTACAACGTTCGATTTCAAAAAACACGTTCCTTATCACCATTATGTTTGCCAACAATGAAATCGGAGTTATCCAACCTATCGAGGAAATCGGCAAAATAGCTCATGAGCATGATATCATCTTCCACACCGATGCGGTCCAAGCAGTCACAAAGGTCCCGATCGATGTGAAGAAACAACATATCGATATGCTCGCGTTATCTGCGCATAAAATCTATGGACCAAAAGGAATAGGGGCGCTCTATATCCGCAACGGCGTCAAAGTCCAACCAATCATCCATGGCGGGGGACATGAAAGAGGATTACGAAGTAGTACACTTAATGCACCGGGTATTGTTGGTTTGGGGAAAGCCTGTGAACTTGCATCAAAACGGATGAAAAAAGACATAGATTCAATGAAAACATTACGTGACCTGCTTATTAAGAATATGCTAGAAATTGAGGAAAGTTATTTGAACGGTCATCCTGAGAAACGTCTAGTCAATAACGCGCATTTCCGATTTACGGGAATCGAGGGCGAGTCACTTCTTCTTAGCCTGGATGAAGAGGGGATTGCGACCTCCACAGGATCTGCCTGTTCGTCAAAAAAGTTACAAGCATCCCATGTGCTGCTTGCGATTGGACTGGACCCTGTGCAAGCGCACGGCTCTGTACGGATGTCCCTTGGCAGAGAAACCACAAAAGAAGAAATCATGCATGTCTCAAAAGTCATGCCTACCATTGTTGAGAAACTCCGTCAAATGTCTCCTCTTTGGAATCGGTAGGATATGACAAAAAAAGCAATCTGTCTGATTTCCGGCGGCCTTGATTCCGCGGTTTGTGCTTTTATCGCAAAAAAACAGGGATACGAGATATACACACTTTCGTTTCGCTATGGCCAACGACATGCAAAGGAACTGACCTGCGCAAAGAAAATAAGTAAAGCGGTTGGAGCAAAAGACCACATCATTTTACCTGTTGATCTCGAAATATTTGGTGGGTCTTCTCTGTTTAAACACTCGACGTTCAATATCGAACATCATAAATTAAAGGATATAGGTAAAACAATCCCATCGACCTATGTTCCAGCGAGAAACACGATTTTTTTATCCTTTGCCCTTGCCTATGCTGAGACTATTCAGGCTGATGTTATCTTCATCGGAGTAAATGCCGTTGACTACTCTGCGTATCCTGACTGCCGACCTGCGTATATTACGAAGTTTCAGCAACTGGCAGATCTTGCGACCCGACAGGGAGTCAAGGGAAAACGAATCCATCTCAACGCACCTCTGTTGAATCTCACAAAAGGAGAAATAATACAGAAAGGAGTAGAGTTACACGTCCCTTTTTCAAAGACCTGGTCGTGCTATCAAGGTACTGCAAAAGCATGTGGTCGCTGTGATTCCTGTCGACTCCGTTTGAAAGGTTTCAGAGAAGCTAAGGTAAAGGACCCTCTTCGATATGAAACGCAAACCGATTAAGTGTCATTTCTCTATATCTTTTTTGATTTTGAATGATTTCCTGTATCTTTGTAATGCGGGTAATTGTCAAAAAAAAATTTTTCTCTATATGAAGAATGTTAATTTTAGGAAAATTTATTAATACAGGACAACACTTTTCAAGGCAGATGGTGCGAGAGAGAAAAACAAGGATTAAAGATATAGAGAAATTGCATGAATTAATCGATAGCGCCTCGCTACCTAAACAAAAAACCTTTACTCCTTCTGATAATGAACGGCTTGAGAATTTACGTCAACAACTCTCCAAGGATTCATTTGAAGAACGTAGAGCAGCTGCGCCTCAAGCATCATCCTCCGGAAATTTAACACCGCGGGTCGTTGTCCACAAAAAAGAAGAGGTACAGAAAAAGGAAGAAAAGGTCATTCAAATTGATCTCAACCGACGAGAGACGAAAACGGAACGGGATGTAAAAAAGGAAAAAGAACCTGGACCAACACTCGTGAATTTCATTCATGTGAAAGATGATATTTTTTCCAAAGAACCACTTTTTGAAATTGAAAAGGTTGTGATATCCGACCAGGAATTTATTGAAGTAAAACCATCCAAGACCTCTGAAGAACCTGAACCTGGGAAAGAGTTCATCCCCGTGGTATCTGTTCGCAAAGACGCCACGACATATCCTGTGGTGCCCGAATCGCAAAAAAAGCAAAACAGTTCTAGAGAACCATCTGAGAAAACAGCGATTCACAATAAAGAAGACTTCACCAAGAAAGTTCAACCAATTATGGGAAGTAAGACAGGCATTCCCACATTTTCGCAGGTACCTGAAGAGGAGCCTCCCTCATTTGAGCCAGTGGAGTTTACAGAGACCGTTGCAGAAAAAAAGGAATTGAAACCATTGGTTGGCGAAATATCGAAGGAAAAGGACAGTAAACAAAAAAAGAGAGAAGAAAAACAAGCAAAACTACTCCGAAAAGAACGATCGAAGAAATTAAAGATGGAAGAGTTGCAAACCGAAGAAAAACTACGGGAGGACCACAAACGCAAAGAATTGGAGATGAAACAGGCAATCGCGCAGGCCGAGGAAAAAGAACGAGAAGAAGAACTTCTTTTAAGGGAACGTGAAGAAAAAACACGTTTAGAAAAACTTGGTGTTTTAGATAGACAAAGAAAGGGTCATAAAAGGAAAAAACTTGAAGCAAAAAAAGCAAAAATAGATCTTAAAGAGAAAAAAAGAGAAGCAAAACGACTCGCCAAAGAACATGATAGAAAATTGAAGCTGGAATGGCTTGAATTCCAACAAGCACAACGACAGAATCAGAAAATAAAGGCTTTGGAAGAGAAGAAATCTGCAGTAAAAGCAAAAGAAAAGGAACAAGAAGAACAACGTCTCTTAAAGGAACGTGATGAGAGGCTACGTTTGGAACAAGCAACACTCCTGCAAAAGGAAAAAGAAGAACGGAAGCAAAAAAAGATTGAGGAGAAAAAAGCAAAACTGGACGCAAAAGAAAAGCAACGAGAGGAGAAACGACTGGCAAAGGAAAAGGAGAAGAAAATAAAATTTGAACAACTGCAGACCGAACAAAAACGACGAGATGAAGAAAAACAAAAAGAACTTGAAAGAAAAAAAACAGCAGCCCAGGATGCAGGACTACGAAGGCAGGAGCTCCTTCTTCAAAAACAACGTGAAGAGAAAATGCGATTACAACAAACAGAGAAACAAAAGAAAGAAGAGGAACAGAAAACTAGCAAAGTTCAAAAAGAAAAAAGGAAACCCGTTGCCACTTCGATAACATCAGGAACCAAAACACTGGAACAACGACTTAAGATTACGCAGGCCGTTCAAGAAAAGCACGATGCAGGGGGTAAAAGCTTAGCTATCGAAAAAGTAGAACCAGAGACACAAACCTGGGAGTCTTACGAGGAAGAAGAGAAAAAAACAAAGGATCGCCATATCTCTCTATTTACAAAGGAACAAGCACCGGTTAACACGCAGAAAACCACCTTAAAACTACAGAAACAAGAGCTGAAACGACAGAGGCAGGAATTAAAAGAAAAAGAACACCAGGAACGATTAGAACAAAAAAAGAAACTAAAAGAAGAAAAAATTCAAGAGAAATTAGAACAGAAACAACGCAGCACCATTATCAGTGAAAAAAGGCAAAACACGCAGTTATTAAAACAGAAGAAATTGGATGACAAGCTTGCAAGACGAGAAGCAAAGGAAAAGGAACATGAAGCAAAACAGCATCTGAAAGAAGAACAAAAGAAAAAAGAAAAAGCATTTGCATTAAAAGATATTAAAATAAAAGAAAAAGAGAAGGAAGAAGAAAAACAAAAAGAAATCAAAGACAAAAAAGACCGTTTGCAGATAAGCATGCTTGGTATCGGAAAAGCAAAAGATGTTGGAGTGGTCGATGATCGTAAAAGAGCAGTACAACAAAAAAACACCATGGAACTGGTACGAATCGCAGCTCAAGAAAAAGAGTTACGAAAAACAAGGATCTTTGAACGTAAGATGGAGAAAGAGCGGAAAAAAAAGGAACGAGACGAACAGAGATACAAGATAAAGGAGGATGAAAAAGCAAAAAGAAGTATGGATCTGCACATGAGAGAACAGCTCATCAAGGAAAAAATGGGAGAAGAACCAGACCGAGATGACCCATTTATCGCATTTGACAGCATTGACAAAGAGACTGCACTGCTTCTGAGTGCTGTTGGCTATAACTCCGTTGAGAAATTACGACTGGCTTCAGTGAAAGATTTAGTGAAAATCGGGTTGAAGAAAAAAAACGCTCAGAGGATAATTGCTGAATGCGAAGAATTTGTTGAATGGGAAGTATTTGACGCTACTGACCATTTTTAGATAACAACTCAATCTGTAACTAGATGATGTATTCCTTGGTTGAAAATGAAAATATATTTTTTATCAGCTTATGTTTTACCAATGATTCGGCGTTTCTTAAGGTAATCATATACATCTAAAATAATTGGTATGGATACTAGAATCGTAATGACAATACCTAGACAAATCAAGCTATCTTGGTGTACATTTGCCACCGTATTCTTACCATGGAGGACATCCTCAAAGAAGAGATTTATGGTCCCAAGCCAGGGAATCTCAAGTCGTGCTTTTCCAGAGATCCACTCGGTTTTCACAGGCTGTGGGCAGATATCGGTAATTTGATCGATAATCTCGTTATTATCTCCTTTGGTCAGAAAACCTGAATTCGTCCAACCAGGGTCACGATTGTACAAACCAAATTGAGGGATGCTAAGGCTTGTTGCGTTGTAAACACCATAATCAGCAATAGTGTAACTCTTTTTACCGTCGATTATCGTTACCTCAACCCAGCACATCGCTCGATGAATGATTTGCGAGACATCCGTCCGTCCCATAGGTTTATAGATGATAACATCACCGTACTTACCATAGGTTTGCCAGCCGTTCTCCGCCTCGGCCCCCATGATAGGACCGCCATGCGGGATCACATCCTCAAACTTTGAAACCTTTTGAACAAGAACCATATCACCTGCATCAATTGTTCCTAAACGACCAAACGGGGGGTTTGGGTGTTCCATGCTCCCTGATTCGATTGCGACCATCGGAGCGGCAAACCACTGACCGGTATACCCCCAAAGAATCATTAAGATGATAAAAACAGCTAGGAGTGCGACAACGACGTCACGAATGATTGAAATTTTATTGTCCTCGCTTTTCCAAAACTGGATAAACATTTTCTTGATATTCATAGGTTCACACAATCAAAGATCTTTTTTATGATGCAGAGAGCTTTTTGTTAATGTTCCACAGATAGGACAGATTTTTGTTTGCTCGTTAAATTTTTTTCCGCACCCTGGACAGCGAGATATCCATTTAAACTTTTTTGTTATCTCTTTCTGCAACACACCTTGATACTGAACGTTCAGTGTTGATGCAAGATTCTGGATTGAATAATCATCACTAAGAATTGTTACTTCTTGATGTTGGTCTTTCATCATATCAACAGCTAACGCCACGATTTCGATATCTGCTCTAGAAAGTCTACGATCATCACCTGTTTCCTTGGCTGTTCGTATCACCTTATCCAATGCCTCCTTTGATGGCAGAAGAATCGTTAAACCTATCTCTTTGAGTAACTCAAAATTTTGGAAATCTCTTCCTCCTGGGCTAAATTCGTCAGAAACACCAGGTGTTGTGACTAAGACTGCATCTGTGATGCGGATAGGTTTCCCAGAAAGAACTGCAGAAGTATCGATGATAAAAACTTTTTTCTTCATCTGTTACCCTTTTATTGGTTAGGTTTTATGAAGGGTTTTATAAATCTCTGGGATTGCGATTGTCTCCTGATTTCCTGTTTTCATATCTCGTATGGTAACCATGTTTTTCTCTAATTCTTTAGGTCCAACGATGATGACAGTCTCAACGTTTCTTGTATTAGCATATTTCAGGGATTTGCCTATGCCTCGTTGGAGTTGGTCGAAGTCAACGGTAAAGCCCTGGCTCCGTAACTCTTGGACAATCTGAATGGATGTCGCGTTCATTTCAGGGTTAACTGGTACGATATAGACATCAAGTTTCAATGGTGGAAACATAAAACCCTCCCCGTCCAAAGCAAGAAGAGTTCTATCAAATCCAATCGCAAATCCGGAGGTTGGGACCTCAGAGCCACCAAACAAGCTAACAAGTTCGTAGGTTCCTCCTCCACACAGTTGTTTTTCAGCCCCGAGGGCGGGAGCATCGATTTCAAAGACCAACCCTTTGTAATAATCAAGACCTCGCACGATACTTAATTTCACTGTGTATTCAACGATATGGAAAGCGTTTTTCAGAAAGTCGAGGGTCGTTTTCATATTGTCTAGCTCTTTTTCTGCAATAGGATCTCCTGCGATGAATTCCTTAATTTCTTCGACATCTGATGTCTGTAGTATTCCAATAAATTTCTCTGCAGTCTCTTGAAGTATATTGCAATCTTGCAGGGCGATTTGTAGATCGTCAAACTGAGATTTATCAATAAATGGAAGAAGTGCTTTCTGATCATCTTTAAGAAGGTGCAACTTTCTAAAGATGGCATCGACTATGCTGAGATTGCCAATGTTAAGTTGGATATTTTTTAGACCTGTATTTTTTAGAAGAGTGAAGGCTAAAGCAAGTAATTCTGCCGTTGCCTCACAGGTGTTAGCCCCTATGATTTCGCAACCTGCTTGTTGGAATTCCCGGTATCTTCCTTTTTGTGGTCGATCGTAACGGTAGCAGTTGCCAAAATAGAATAGCTTGAGTGGTTTTGGCTCCATTTGCAGACGCTCGACATAGCAACGGATGACAGGAGCAGTCAATTCGGGGCGTAAGGCTAACTCCCGGCCGCCTTTGTCTGTGAATGCGTATAATTCGTTGATGATGGATTCACCGGATTTCGCTGTAAAAAGCTCTAAATTCTCAAATGTCGGTGTCTGAATTTCACTGTATCCAAATGAGGCAAACGTAGCTGCCATACAGTGTTCTACATAGCGACGTTTCTGCATTTCTTCTGGGATGAAATCTCTGGTTCCCCGTGGTACCTGAAACATGGGCAGTCGTATAGTAGGGTTTCTTTAATTATGTTTCTCTTAAAAAAACGAATGGAACAGATATAGGGCGAAGAATCGATGCTGTAAATAGAATCAGCAGTTTGTAAGAGATACAGATTTCATTGAAATCCTGAAAAGACAGTAGTTCGGCAAGTGAAAATTAAAATGTGTATATGAAGTGAGTGCATT
>CAZLDE010000050.1:0-9819 GCA_964558215.1 uncultured Thermoplasmatales archaeon | reverse complement strand
GTGTTTTTTCACAACCTCTAATATATTCTTAATCTCCTTATCGTTTGGAGTGTATCGTTCTTTTGCAAAGATTGCTTTGACGTCATCCTCTGTTTTCGGGAGGATGTCTGCGATTTTATACGCCTGTATTTCTTCGACATGATCAAGTTTTTTTAACTCGGTAATCAGATCTTTTGTCTGCTTTGCAGAGAGCGTTGCGAATTTTTCTGCATGCTCCAAGGCTATTTTCTGTTCGTAGTTCAGCTCTTTTCTTTCTTTGCTTATTTTTTTAAGGATATTTTTTACTTCAGCTAGAGAGATTATCTTATCTGTTTGTTCTGTTGAGGGTTCCATCTACTGTACTCTCCCCAAATGTTCTGGTAGAACAATAAGCGTTTTATGTTTATTGCCCACCGTAACACCAACCAGATACGCGTTCCCTTGCATTCCTTCGATTTTCCCGGTGTATCCCTGGAAGCGATGATGCGGCATGCCTTTATGCACCGCTGAGTCTATGTTGATACTCACATTTGCGCCTATCTCAAATTGCTGTAATGCTTTTGTTGAAGAGGTAACACCACGGGTCCGTGGTTTTTTTCTCATGATGTATCTGCTTTTACTTCGTGTTCCTTTTGATCGTTTCACCATATCTTGTTATTCCCCCTTGACATCGATTACATCGAGTTCTTTTACCCTACAGGGAATGCCTATGAGCTCACTGAAATTCGGCTGGGTTTTCTGATCATCGCCGGAGATGAACTCTTTTATATAGGTGCCTGATTCAGTTTCAAGAGTCAATCTGGCTATGATGCCCTCTACCGATTCAATGGTGCAGTTGTAGATGATTCGTTCTCTAACCTTGTTGGCCCGACGATGGGCTACTCGAGTTGGTGTCAACTGCTTTACGAGTTTACCCTGTAATGCCTGAGCCACCTTTATAAGTTTTTCTTTATTCAACGGTCTCTCAGCCTCAAGGGTGACACGATAGGTCTTTCGGAACTCAGCTGCTTTGATGCGAGCTATCTCATCCCTGCTGGAGAATCGTAAGCAGGAGATTTCGACTTTGCTTTTTGTTTCCTTGTTCGTTTCCTGTTCCAACAAAGCAAGGTCAATGGTTCTCTTCATAGGATTCTTGATTTCGAGGATGAACGGTCTGCCGGATCCAAGCATGAGCGCATCGATATCCTCCCGTCCACTCCCATGGAAGGATTCATCGGTTCCTTTGGTCAGCTCTACAGCTTTCTTTGCGATGAGTTCTTCGACGGTAACCTCATACAGCTTCCCTGTGTAATTGCATTTCTTACATCCTTTGCCAAGACAGATCTGACAGGGCCATTTCGTCTGGGGGATGCCTCTCTGGAGTTTTTTATACCGCCCGTAGATGAACAACGAGCTAATCTGCAGAGTCACGACATCATAGGCGGTGTCTAGTATCACCATGATGTCCGGGTTTGGGATATCAACGGTCTTGCCGAGGTGTGGTTCCAGGATTTTTCCTATCTCCCGGTTGATCTCCATTTTAATAGGCTCAGCATTTTCAAGGTCTAAAGCCTTCCATAGATGGTGTTCTCTTTCCTGGACGTCCTCATCTATCTTTGAGCCTATAAGGAAGGTTTCAAATTCATAATCTTTCAAGGTTTCTGTTATGATTTCTATAAAATGCGCTATTTCATCAGTCAGACCTTCACATAACCAACAATCAGCAGGTCTTGTTTCGGTTCTCTGATGCAGCTGCTCTCTGATGAATTGTCCTTTCTGTGCGTTGCTACCTTGTTTGATTTCTAGTCTGAACAAGCGTCCAAGACAGGAGTCACAGAGAACATAGTGCTGCAGGAGTCCTTCTGCTTGTTTGAGTGTCTCAGCCTTCATTGTGGGTGCTGAATATCAAATGTTCTATAAACGTTTCCCTTGGAAGGAACAAAAAAAAAAAGAGTATGTTAGGTCAACCAGAGGTAATACAGCGCCCATACAAGGGCAATTCCAAAGAGGATCGGGAGGATCAACCACCAAAGTGACTGGGCAACTCCCAGGCTGTAGGCAAGGGAAAGAAAAAAACCAATGACAAGGAATGTAGTCAGGACATCTCTGTATTTCATCTCATTGACGCTCCTCTTTTTTTTGTGAAAACCACTTCGAAAACCAAAAACACATATCGTGATATAATAATATCGGCGAAAAGTCACAGTTCTAATAATCATAGAAAAAAGGTATGTCGTTGGATAAAAAGAAAAAAAAGAAAGGGAGAGCCTTAGATGGCTCCGGTGATGTTGTAGGGTTCTACTTGCGGGTTCTTGTCAAAGTTCATTCGAACTCCACCAAGAATGAGTTTTGGGAATTTCTTGAATAGTGGTGCGGAAAATTTCACTCCCACCCAGTTGCTCCAGTAGTTCGCATCCCATACGTTTCGGCTTGAGATCTTAAAGGTCGCTTGTCGGTTATTATCGATGAAATTGTTCATTTCAATGGTGTTTTCATTGCTTGATGAAAGCAGCAAGCCTTCCATGGCGCTATTCTCAATGCTGTTGCCAATGATTTCATTTGAACTCGCACCCGTGGTGAATCTGATACCGATTTTGTTATCTGAGATGACGTTACCTTCGATGGTGTTCTCTGTGCTTGCCAGTCCAGCGATTGCGATGCCTTCCTCACCATTCCCTGAGATAGTATTGTTCAGGATTGAATTATGGTTACTGTTAAGGGAAAGGTCTATTCCTTGAGCACCATTGTCCGTGATGATATTGCCTTTGATGAGGTTATACGTCGATGTTTGTACCTGGATACCAATATAGATGTTTTCTGTGATCGTATTACCGATAATCGTTGCCCTGGTCGTAGTGATCGATAAGGAGATACCTTGAATACCGTTTTTTATCACGTTGTTTGTGATAAAGACATCTTCACTTAATGTAGTGACCAACAGGATTATTTCAACTGATGACCCTCTCATAGTAAATCCTTCTATTGATGTGTCACTTGTCCCGATTCGGACAACAGGGTCGGTTGTTTGTCCTTGTATGATTGTCGTATCGCGGTCTTCTCCGATAAGGGTGAGCTTCTTTAATTTAGTGTCAACATTTTCGTTATAGGTCCCCGCGTAGACAAAGATGGTGTCGCCACTGGTCGCATTGTTGATAGCTGCTTGAATCGTCGTGTAATTCCCAGGACCAGCCCCGCCGACATATAACCATCCACGGTTCAATGGTTGGGGGTTTTGGGATGATTCGATACTTACGGCTGAGACCGCACTTGTTCCGATACACAAGAGAGCTATTCCTATTATCAAGATTTTTGCCTTTAATCCGTTTTTCATAATGGTTCCTCCTTCAAATATTCTTTTTATTATTTAAGTAATTCTTCCTGCTCATTTAAATGTTTCTACTAATTATATATTATAATAGATATAACAACAGTTGCTAATGGAGGCTATTCAATGGGAAGAATCGTACTTCCGATTGTGACTTTTCATAACATATTTAATCACCAAACAGATACCGGAATCAAACCAACCCAGGAGGCTTAATTCGTATGGTTGTAACAGCACCATTCAAAGGAATGATCTATAACAAAGAGAAAATAAAAAAATTAGAAGACGTCATGTCCCCACCCTATGACATCATATCAGAACCCATGCAAGACGAGCTTTATAAGAAGAACGACTACAATTTCGTCAAACTAATACTAGGCAAAATCTTCCCCGATGATTCTGATAATAACAACCGCTATACACGAGCAAAACACTTATTTGATACATGGCAACAACAAGGGATATTGGTCCCATCGGATGCCCCAGCGATTTACCCCTACAAAGTCGAGTACATCGTGAAAAAACAGAAAAAACAGATGAACGGCTTTTTCATCCTTTTAAAACTTGATCCTGAATATAAAACAGTAAAAGCACATGAAAAAACCCTGGCAAAACCAAAGGCTGACCGCTTAAACCTGATGCGCGCCTGTTATGCGAATCTCGAACCAATCCAGCTCATGTACATGGATGAAAACGACACTATCAGAAAAACAATGGATGCTGCACTTGAAAATCCACTCATCAACGTCAAAGGATATGATGGTTTTACCCATCAACTCTGGTGTTTGGATGATCCGGAAGTTGTTCAAAAAATTGTTGATGACCTAGAAAAGAAAATCCTTTTTATCGCAGACGGACACCATAGGTATCAGACCTCTCTGAACTATGCATTGGAGAAACGACAGCAGACAGGAAACACTGACCCTGATGCGCCATTCAATTATATCATGGTCGTCCTCTGTAATATGTTTGATGAAGGTCTTTCGATTCTGCCGACACATCGATTCATCACCCTGCCAAAAATCAATGTTGATGAAATATGCAAAAAACTTGAGAGATATTTTACAGTCGAAAAAAAACTTCTTGATACAAAGAAGAAAGATTACCAGAAAATCGGTAAATCAATCATGGATGCTATCGAAACAACCAAGGAGCATAAGTTTGCCTTCTACACAAAAGGAGCGTACTATATCCTTACCTTAAAGGATGAGCATGTGATGGACTCACGAGCCAGTGATCATTCAAAAACATGGAGGAATCTTGATGTTTCGATTCTGCATAAATTCATCCTGGAGGAGTTCTTCGGGATTGACGAAAAAAACCTTGAAGATCACGTGAAATACACCCGAGTGGATGCTGAAGCTATACAATATGTCGATGAAGGCAAATACGATCTGTCATTCCTCATAAACGCCACAAAGATCGATCAGCTCAAGGCTATCGCGGATGCCGGTGAGCATATGCCTCAGAAATCCACTTATTTCCTTCCAAAGATGCTTTCTGGTCTGGTCATGTACAAGATGTAACAAGCCACTGGAAAATAGCATTTTGACATTCTGTCACCACAAGTTTATATACCCCAAGCAAGAAAGAACTATGTGGTGAGGAAGGGAAAATAGTGTTCTCATGTTTCTTCTTCATATTTTTTCCCCTCCTTCCTCGCTGTTTTCTTTTATTAAGTCTCCTTATGAAGAACTGAGAGGAAAAACAGATCTCCCCGTGGCAGCGAGGTAAACGCTCCCTGTGTGCCCTTCCTGAGGAACTTTTCTAAGGGTTGGTGGGAAAACCAACCTACCGTAAAAGCATCATCTGACCGGAAAGTCTCCACTACCTGCGTCGTTTCCTCCGGGGTGACCGTGCAGACCGCATACAGAAGCATACCTCCTTCTTTGACGTGTATTGCTGCTTGCTTTAGGATCGATAGCTGTGCCTTGGGAAGGTCACCTGATTCTTGGACGTATTTTGCCTCAGGGTTCCTCCGTGCTGCTCCCAGACCAGTACAGGGAGCATCAACCAACACGACATCAAATTGTTTTTCTGAGACTGTTTCATCAACGATGACATGTGCGTTGTACTCGTCACATCGTCGTCTAAGAATCGCTCGCTTCGAATCGTTCATCTCATAGGCATGGATATTTTTTTTATTACATGTCAGCGATGCGATGGCTAGGCTTTTCCCACCGTTCCCTGCACAATAATCAAAAACGGATTCCCCAAGCGATGCCGTGAGATGGGAGACCAGTTGACTGGTTTCATCTTGCACATGGGCATAGCGTTGTTCGACGACTTTAGAGTATTTCCCAACCGATGTTGTGTGCAAAGCAGTGGGGAGAACGGAGCGTTCAACAGATAACGATTCTGCCTGCAGCATAGTCATTGCGCTATCTGTTGTTGTTTTGTTGAAATTGACGCAGAGTGTTGTAGGCGGTGTTTCATTGAGGAATTCTGCCCATTCAGCATGGTCTTTTAAGATACGAGCGACATAGGGTGAACAGGAATACCGATATTCAAAGGGATAGGATGCAGCATCTGCTTGAGCACCATCCCTTGCTAGTTTAAGATAGGTCTCTGCGGATGAGGGTAACGCCTGAATGTCGATGATATGTTCATAGAGTCGTTTCCAACGCACAACATCATGGATGATTTCAGCGATTTCCTCTCGTTGTTGTTTTGATAACCCCCCGGATGGCAGGATATCTCGTAAACAACGTGCCATATTCCCTTTCTTTAAGTATTTTGTAATAACCCGGACCGCTATCTTTTCTTCCATAGGAGATACACCATCTTATATCATGCCCATCGTCAAATTTCGAACTACTCGGGATATCGTTCATGATAATGGTTCAATGACGAAAACGTCCTGCTCAATATGTCTAATTATCATAAATAGAATTTTTTTTATAAGGATATCGGGCCTTTGTCTCTTGTTCTCTCATATCAGACCAGCAATTTACGCAGGGGTTGTTGGATTTGAGCCAAAGTGTTGATGATAAACAAAAAATATAAAACAAACCATGCGATTTCTTATAGTGAGGAGAGAAAAATGACGTATATATGTAGATGGTGTGATAATAATTTTGAAGAGTCTGGAGAATTGGATCCAAACACCGAGTTCCGGGATGGGGTGTTATGCTGTCCTCGTTGCGGAAATATCACCTACGGGTTCCTTGTTTTCAAGGAAAAAAGTAAGAACAAATCCTCTGACTCCGATTAACAACAAAAGATTTTTGACGATACAAAGCATTTTTTTTCCCCTGAACATCATGTTTAATCCTACAAAGTATTATAGAGGTTGCTTTTGATTATGCTTTTTTTGAACGAATAGAAAAAAATATAACCAGAAACTAAAACTTTATCCGTAAAACATACCAGATGTTTTTTAGACAATAAAGAGCTATCTAGTACCTGGGGAGTCGTCTGTCGATAATGTAGAGATTTTATTGACTTAGTCCTTCTCTTCTTTATCCTCTTTTCTCCCAGACTCCCCTTTTTTTTTCTTTCCCCTAGATGCTCTTGTGAAAAAGAAAAAGGATTATGGACCAGATGATGCGTCCATGATCATTGAATGATTACTGGATTGTTCTCTTGTTAGGTTACGGTAAACGTGCTGTCTGGGATATCAGAGAAGGAATAGTTACCGAAAATAAAATCCATAGTCATCGTCATCTCTTCCATCGTCATGTCCATATATGCTTTCAAAGGCACCCCTTTTTCATTCCAGATCCATAGTTTTATCGTCATGAGGTTCTCCCCTTGCAACGGTAGAGTGTATTCCAGAACAGTTGCTTTTTTCCCATCGATGAACTCTGCCTTAAACTCGGTGAAGCTCTGGTTATTGAGAAGGTCTTTAATCATCGCACTATCGAAGTATTGCAGGGCTGTGACATACGAGGGGACCTCCGCCGTCAGAACGTATTTACCTTGTGTGGTATCATAGACATAGGTTCCATCAGGACGTTGGATGACTGCTATCGAGGTCGTCATACCTCCAGCGGCACTGGTTATTTGTTCCTTCAGGTACGGCTTCTTCTGCCATATCTTCATAAGCGCGGTCTGCGTTCCGTACTCAGGCATGGTTATTGACATGGAGATTTCATAGTACATTGACTCTATCGAATCTGCTTTTGAAAGGATTGTTCCTACTGATTCTGTCGTCGGCGGGTTTGATTGAATATCTGATTGATCAGATAATGAGTTCTGTTGGGTACACCCGGAAAGCCCCACAATAAGTATTACCATCATCATGCAGATACCTATGATTTGTTTTTTCATGATCTTTCAACTCCTTTGACCCACTAGTGATTTCTTTTCTGATACTACATAAATATTGCCTGGTGTAATGTCAAAATGAAATTACCTCTTCAACAGGGATTCTCCTTTGTTGCGTCTCTTGTGTCTCACCTCCGTAAGACTTTTTGATCTATACGACAGGGGACTGATTCGATCTTCTCAGATTTAAAACGTATTATAGAGGGGGTTCAGAGTGTCTTTTGTTGGTCACAAAAAAGAAAGAACGTAAGAAGGAAGAGCAAGAAGAACACAAGGAGGATAAAACCGTGGGTCATGGTTTGAAGAAATGAGAGAATATCATAGAGAATCTCAGAATTCATATACCAGGTCATTCCAGAGACGCTATAGGAGATACAAAACAAACTAGGGATAGCTATGGTTAAAGTCCTGCCACAACGCTCAATATAAAACATTGACTTGCTGGCGAGGTTTTCACGCAAGTGATCAAACCAGCTGAGGATAAATAACAATATCGGCAAAGCGAACATGAATTTCATGAAATTATGGACAGGGAAATCTCCCTGTTGTAAGAAGTTGATAAATTCGATATTTGATTCGGTGCTAAGGAACACCTCAGGATCAGATAAAAAAAAGTTAAATGATAAAACCAAGTCTACTAGGGCAGATACCAGTAGTGCCAAATACACGATTATCGATATTCTTAGTGTTCTTTTTTCCGTCTCTGTTCCTCCGCTCTATGAGAGAGTATTCAGAGGTGATTTATCCTTTTTTTCTTTAGACCTTTGCTTTTGAAAAGACTTATACAAGAATCATCTTCTAAGGGAAATACAACCAGCTATTCAGCTTGTGTTTGTTACCATCTAACAATAAAATAAGGAGTCGTTTCCTACTTAGTCAAGATAAAAGAATCATTCGTATCAGTTTCTGTAAGCGTGAGTTTTGTATTCTCCTCTGAAAACTGGTATCGAAAATCAGACTGCGAGAGCACATCGTCAATCTCTATTGAAAGAATCCCATCCTTCATATCCCATGACCCTTCACTGAAAAAACCAATTCCCCCGAATCCAGATTCTATTTCTAACGTCCCGTTTATTGAGAACGTAATCGCTATAGGCACTTCAAACCAGGAACCGTCGTTATCCCAGGTCCCAATCAATTTATCATCATCGGAAAGGAACAGATCACTAATATAGTTACATCCGCTTAATCCGACACACAGAAAAATAGCAAGGATCCCCGGGAGTAACAATTTTTTTTTCATAGCCATTATGTAGTTTTGGTAGTTTGTAACGGCTTATTCTATAAAAATATATCCTTGCACCTCATCAGTCGAAAATGATTCAAAACCCTGTTACTGTTTCATGGGAGTCCTTTCAAAAAAAACCACTGTTTCTTTTAGAGATAGTTCCGCTTCTCATTGATACGCTACCGATTCCAATGAATAAAAAAAAAAAACAATACAAATCGCTAGTATATATGGTTTCATTGTTTTCCGCTCCTTTTATATTTTTTTTATCACACCGCTTTACTTTAAAAACCTATCCCCCGCATAGAAATAGCGATTGGGGTTGAAAAACCGATATTTTTTTCTTTGTTGCTCGTCTAGTCTGACAGAATTCTTCCTTTTGAACTCTTAGCGGAATTGATAGTAAAAATTGTTTTTTATAGGTTTAGTAGGCGTTGGTGAGTACAGAGTTGAGTTGTATACAGACTCGTCAGCTGGCTGCTGTTCCCGCCCCCGATCCGAATCATGGTGATATCCTGGTTTTGCTTTGTCGGCTGATCTGCTGTCAATCGGACTATCCGGAAACTACCGATATACTCCCCTGGTTTACGAGCCAGAACAAAAAAAATCCCAACAGGGATATCTGAAAACGAATAATAACCATCTTGGTTGGTGGGGGCACTCTTCTCAAGGGCAAATGTGATGCCGCCCATGAGTTTACCGCCGATCAGAAACACCTGCGCACCCTCGACAGGCACCACACCTGTGCCATCAAGAGGAAGACCATAGACCGTCCCACTAAGAGACACCACCCGAGTCGGGTTTGATGGTACGACAATAGCACTGGAAACAACCGTTGTTCCACAAAACAGCATTATCATCCCAAGAGCAAGGATACTCCTTCCAAGGTTTTTTCTCATAATCATACTACCCCCACATTCTTCTTTTTCTCAATGAATTAATATGACTTAATCACATTTAAATGTTTGGGGATGATAAAAATAATGTCTTTTCCCGAAATTACTTTCTCCTGAAAAAGGAGATAGATGATTCAGTTCCA
>CAZLDE010000049.1:0-9857 GCA_964558215.1 uncultured Thermoplasmatales archaeon | reverse complement strand
TAAGATTAACGCAGCAACAGCAAGGCCAATGAGTCCCAGCGCGGCAGGTTCTGCTACCGGTAAGGCTTTCACGGTTATCTCAGAGTTGCTAATAGGTTTTTGCTCTGTTATACTCTCAGTTTTTTTTGGTGGCATCTAGTTCCATTTCTCCCAATAGTGTTTCTCGGTTGTCGGGGGATGTTCTCCTTTCTTGTAGGAACCTCCCCATTTGTTTAAATTGTTTTTTTCAT
The DNA here is from genome assembly GCA_964558215.1 of uncultured Thermoplasmatales archaeon. Lineage (GTDB taxonomy): Archaea > Thermoplasmatota > E2 > DHVEG-1 > DHVEG-1 > SM1-50. The sequence continues at coordinate 9,627 of CAZLDE010000049.1, read as the reverse complement.
CAGCAACAATTTTTTCTTCAAGCATCTTGAGCATTTTCTTATCGGTAAAACCAAGTTGTTTCATTTTTTGAGGGGTTGGAACACCATTCGGCGTCCATCCTCTTCGATAATATACTGCATCGGTGAGTTTTTCATACTGGTTCCGACGATAGTTGTACAGAACCTGAAGTTTCTCGGATACTGGCATTTTTTCGACATCCTTCAGTGAGAACCCAAGTTTCTCCACCAGCTGCTTGTCATAGCGTTCCTTCCTTGAGATATACTCCATTTCCGTGACCGGTCCCATAGAGCGGAATGGGATCCAATCATCCTTTCTCTGACCTCGTCCCATCCACACGTTCATCGCCCGCTGCCAATTGTAGCATCGTTCACTTTGTAAAATCAGGTCTTCTTTAGTAACGTTCCACCCTGTCATCGCGTTCTGATATTCAACATAGTTCCTTACATGCTCCGGGACCTTTGAAGGCTCTGCGGTCTGCGCGTTGTCCGCTGGTTCGATATCATTCCAAGGAAGTTTACAGAGTCCGTTGAGCCCAAACCAGGTCCGCCACATCGGGAAATAATGCAGCGCTTCGGCTTTCATCTCAAATGTTGGGATCGCGTTATTGACCATATCCATGAAGATGAGCCATGCCTCGTCATGTTGGGGTCCTTTCAAGGTCAGACCATAGCCTCCTTGCATCGCAAGAGACTCCTTGGTGACGTATTCGGAAAACTCCAATCCTTTACTCTCCATACCGGTCTCCTCGACGAGGTGCCTCTCACCCCAGCCGTTTTTATGGATCCAGTCTTTCATCCGGCGGGCGCCTCGGGCGGCGATTTTTATGAATTCTCCTTTGTCACCTTTTGCTATTCGATGGAGGAGCTCAAGGGCAGCATCTGCGTTACCGAAACAAAGCTCCAGTCCATTGCAACGCTCCTTGTTTAGGATTCCATATTCGTACATTTCCATATAAAACGCAGTAGCGGTCCCCGCGGAAATAGTGTCAATTCCATAGGTGTCGCAGTAGAAATTGAACTCTAAGACCCACAAGGGGTCCCAGATGCTCATGTTCGCACAGGCGCCAATGGTCTCATACTCTGGGCCATCAACTGTGACTTTTTCCCCTTTGTATGGTCCGGTCATCACTGTGTATCCATCAACTGTTTTCGCACAGGCCATGGTACACCCATGCCAGCAACCATCTGGGATGATTTTTGTAAACAGGTCATAGAACTTTGGTGAATAGATTTTTGGTGCTTTTGGGAAACAACCGAAACGATAGTTCTCCGTTGGAAGCAGATCATAGGCATCCATGATTTCCACCAGATGCCCTGTGCCTACCGTCCGCATATTACATTGGTACCGGTCCAGGTCCCGGATCTCTTTATGCAGTTTCGTCCCAACGCGTGCAAGAGTCGCAGGGTCTGCAGGGTGATTCGAAACACCATCGAACCGGTCTACTTTCACAACGACTGCTTTGATCTTTTTATCCCGTAAAACGGTGCCTAGACCACCACGACCGGCTTGTTTAATCCGGGGTACCTTGCGTCTGATGTCATAAAACGAGAAATTCAGACATCCCCAGTAACTGTGTTCTGCAGCATGACCTGAGGAAACAACTGAGACTTTCTGACGGGATTTATCCGTATCCTCGGTTGCGTACATCCAGGTGAGCTGTTCAGCAAGAAGATGGGTGTCGGTTTCTTCCAATGGTGCGGTTTCGATGGACACGGTTCCTTTTTCACCATCGATGACGATGATTACGTCTTGTTTTGCTTTCCCTTGGATTTCTAACGCATCAAAACCAGCGAATTTAAGATAGGGGCCGAAGAATCCACCGACATTACAATCACAAAGGATATTCGTCGAAGGAGAGACACTCAGACAGAGGGATTTCCCGGAACCAGCATACTGGGTGGTTCCACAGAGAGGACCTGTGGTGATGAGCAGTTCGTTCTCAGGGCTATCCCATCGCGTCGAGGGTTTACAGGAATCCCAAATGAGTTTCAAACCAAACCCGCGACCACCAGTAAACAGCTTCTTCATCTCATCTGTGACTGGTTTTTCAGCAATCTTTCCTGTGTCTACATTCACATACAACGTTCGATTCGCGTATCCTTTATCCACCTGACCTCTCTTGTATGAAAAGGTCGCTAGAACCTTATGAGCGGAATGAATCTTTTTCAAATCCCAGCTATGTTCCGTGTTCCCTGTCTTGTATTCCTCGATTGCTATTTGTCCGTCGACCATGTTACACCCCTTGTTTATGATACACGATTTGTTTGATGTCTGAAATTCGTACCTCGACAAGCTCAAGAGCCTTTTCAGGGCATGCACGGACGCATGAACCACAAGAGATGCATTTAAACGGCTCGATGCGAGCATCTGACTTTCTCATCGCACCGATAGGACAAAATCCAACACAGGCTTGACACCCGATGCAGATTTCTTTATCGAGCCATACCACCCCGTTTTTCCGTCGTGTCAAGGCACCCACCGGACACATATCAAGACATAAGCCGCGCTGATCACAGACATGCATTTTGTATCCTTTTTCTGTTTTCAGGATACGTATGGCTGATTTCTCAGCACCGTCTTTTGTTTTAAAATGCACTTGTGAACATGCTTTTTCACATTCCAGACATCCTTTGCATTTCTCGGGATGGAACTTTAAGATCTTTACACTCGTTGGTTTATCCATGAATGTTCCCCTAGGACCATATGATTAGAATCGTATTCACAATCACAAAGACCCAACAGAAGGCAGAGACACTGATGCTGATCGGGTAATACAGTCGGTCTTGTACTACAATATTGAGTTTTTTCAGGGAGAATATCGCTGGTACGGTGGCTACTCCTAGCAGTGCTGCCAGTAACCCACTTGCAAGGATCTGAGGGATGAAAACGATGAGGTTTTCAACATAAAAACCCGCGGAGGAAAACACCGGGGTCAATATCTGGGTGATGATATACCCGCCAACATAGACAAGATACGCAGAGGTGATGCCAAAACTTGTTTGGGTGATGAGGGGCTGAGTTTTTTTCGTATCAAGGGAAAACCCAGTCCAGATGAGGTCAAAGAGAAGACCTTCTGCCATAATCGCAATCGCAGAGCAGATGAAGCAACCACCAAAGGGATTGAAGAAACGTAATGCTCCAGCGACCAGTCCAATACCGGTCTGCATCCCTGGCTGTTGGAACGTGGTTCTACTCAGTGTCATTAGACCAATCGCAAAGACTCCCGTCATGATTGCGCCAGCAGGGAGGTTGACATCACGGAGCAATGATCCGATGATGCATTCAGCAAACCCCCATAAGGATCCAAAGACGATGATTCCTGCGATAAATTTCCTATCTATCATATGTTACTTCACCTCTATTGTGATGATGTCTTTCACACGGAATGCTTTTGGTAAATCTGAAAAGATTGATTCACGGTTCTTTGTCAATAATCCGTTTTTCATGTTGTCCCAGGTCACGGTTTTCTCATATCCGTCAATCCCTCGGAGGGTATAGGTGTGTTGTTCAGGGTGTGATACTCCGGTTTTCATCATGAGATCGTCTAACGCAATCCCGGTCGCATCAGAGTCATTGAACGACCGTGGTGTTGTCATAGAAAAAAGGTGATCGATGCTGTATTCTTGACCGTTTATAAGCAGTGTGTCGGTGGTTGTCTGTGATGCGTAGACATACAAAGATGACGTACAAGCAATGATGAGTACACACATGGCGGTTATTGGGAGTAATCGTTCCTTCCCCATAGGTATCGATTGGATGCATACAAAGATAGATATTTAATTATTATGGGGGATGTGCATGGTTCTTCCCCGCTTGTTCGTCTAAAAATTATGCTGTGCAGCACGTAATCCTTTCTTGCGTATTTTTGTGGCATATTCTCTGAATAGTTCTTCATGTTTTGGGCGCCATTGAATGCGTTCAAGCATCGCATAGGCGATCTCTGCGTTGATGTTATCCACCGTCCATTTTACCGACCTCCTATAGGAATCAAGGAATTTCTGACAGAGTCTGAATTTTTCATCGGAAAACATCGGATCTGTGCTTAACAAGGAGACACAGAGGGTCGCTATGTCCTCAGATGGTTTTCCACTGCGTGATTCTTCAAAATCCACTCCCCAGACCTGATTCTTGCGAAGGATAAAATTTCTAAGGGTGGCATCACCGCGAATGCGGAACCCTTTTTCTGTTTTAAAAAACGTATGGAAACGAATAAACCAATCAGCAAGCTGATCAGCAACCTTTTCTTTCTCCTCAAAGCTCGTCTCAGCGTCGTTGATGACCTCACAGATGTTTTTACCTACGATGTAGCTCATCACCAGAACATTGTTTTTCGTGTCTTTTTCAAAGGGAACTGGGATAGAGAGATTGGAAAACCCTGTCTGTAAAACGTTATATTCAATGTCCATGTTGCGTCTCAACCCCGGGACGAACCATTTCAGGACCCTGGGTTGACCATTTGAGAGGACATATGCTACTGTGTTTTTTTTACTTTCAAAACCTCGTTGTACCAATACTGAATGATATTTTTCTGCACTCTTGATAAGTTCTTGAATATCTCTCATCGTTCAAAAAAGAGAATATCGAAGAATAAGAAATAATTTCCGATGATGAGGAACTAGTGGTTACAGATACGAGACTTGTGGTTTATTCGGTGATGATTCTCATCGATGTGACTTTTTTCCACCATAGCGATGCTTGTGTGATTGATCCTTGCTCATCGACAAAGACTATTTTTAATGTTCCATCATTGGATTCATCCAGCCAATTTCCCTCATATTGGAATGCAAGCATCATAGTCATGTTTCCCTTGCCGATCGGATCTGGGTTTGATGCATTGTGCGGGTCATAGACATCGACATGTCCTTGGATCGTGGTAAAATTAAACTTTTGTGTCTCGTTGTCTTCTGAGGTTATCGTAAGACTGTATTGATATGGGGCTGGCGAGAACATGCTAACTAAGGTTGTGATATTAACTCCTGTGTAATTTCCGAATCCTTTGATAAATCCTGATTGTGTCCGATATCCTCCCTTTGCGGTATAGGTTTCAATCTGTTGTAGTCCGCTTAGTGTGAAATTCTTTTGTTCGTCATCGTAAATCAATGAAAAAACCGATGGTGATGTTTTTTTTGCTGTATTATCGTCATCATTGACAACAACATCTGTTTGTTTGGGTAGGTTTACATAGAGAAGAATACCGATAGATATTATGATTGTTACTGCAAGCGCTACGCCGATCATCTTGTTTGTATTTGTTGTCATGAGAAACCACAAACATGGTTCCTTTTTTAAACATTTTCTCTAGGATTGTGATTCCGTATTGTTTGTGCAGTAAGATAGATCCCTAAAAGAATGATACCACCACCTACAATCGTATAAACGGATGGCTCCTGATGAATCCAAGGGATTGCATATGCTAGCAGTGATGAACCGATCGGTTCGCCCAGGAGTGCAACAGACATGACTGAAGCACGGATATATCCCAAAGACCAGTTGTAGAGCGTATGACCAAAGATTCCGGAGATGATTGCCATAAGCAGGATGATGAGATAATCAGAGACAACAAGACCATACACAGGAGCGCTGAGTGCAAGACAGATACAAAACAAGGTAATCGTTCCAACCATATAGACCATGAACGCATAGGTCAGGGTTGAAACTGTTTTTCGGAGGGTTCGTCCTCCAAGGATATATAACCCTGCTGCAATCCCGCCAAGTAAAGCAAGGATGTTTCCCTCAAGTGTATCAAGACCAAAGGCAGCATAGCCATAGTTACCAAACACCAAGACCCCAACACCAGCTAAGGAGATCGCGATTCCGAGTGCGTTGATTATGGAGATTTTTTCTTTCAAGAAATAGAAGGAAACCGGGGCGACAAGCATCGGATGAGCTGTGACAAGGATAACAGAGCTAGCAACGGATGTGAGTGTTAAGGAGGTGACCCAGAAGGCGAAATGTGCCGCAAGGATCACCCCGATAATAATCATAAAAATGATGGTTCTTTTTGGAAGGGTGCGGATTTCATCACGAGTTTTTTTCCTGATGAAAAGAACCGGAATTAAAAGAAGCGTGGTAAATAAAAGTCGATAGAACGCAATACTGAGGGGTGGGGCTTCACAGGAGAGGATAAAGATGGATGCAAAGGAGACCGCGATGATAGAGATGAGCAGACCAAGAGCATGCTTCTGCATAGCGAGGGGTAACCAACTGCTCCGCTATTTGGTTTTCTCTTAGCTACACGGGTTGTACGAAAGGACGGCGATATTTTATGAGAAGAACCGCTGAGAAGACAAGGGCGAGTGTCCCTAGTACTGCAAAGGGCATCCAGATACCAATAATATCTGAAAGAACGCCGCTGAGGAAGAGAAGGACAGTTCCACCACCGGTCTGGAAGGTGAATGTTAACCCAAAGGTCCATCCCTCGACCGACTCGTCGGTGACTTCGGAGACAAAGGAAACCAAGGCGGGATAGGTCATAAATACGGATATACCAAGTAAGATCATCACCATGATAAGAAGAATAAGATTTGTGAAGATCACCAAGGATATACTAAGAATTCCCATGACTAGGTAGGATGCGACAAGGAGTTTTTTTCGATGAATGTACGACCGGATCTTCCCATAAGATAAAGAGGTGATACTGCCGATACCTGCCCAGAGAGCAACGAGGAAACCAATAATCGGAAGTGATAGTGTGGTACGCTCAGCGAGCAGTAAAGGAAAGTAGGTCATGATAATTCCCCAGGAGGTACCGCTGATGATAAATGCTGGTACGAGAAGTTTCATTCCTTTGATTCGTTTCAGGGCATCGGTTGCCATTTCATGGAGTGAATGTTTTTTCGGTTCTTTTGGGACGATGACAAGGCCTATTTGGAGCTGTTTTGTAAGGATGATACTTATCAGAAGACCAATCAGACAGAGACAAGCCCAGGCATACAGTGGGATCGTCCAATGTGTCAACTGGGTGATATACAGGGTGGTAAGGATAGCAAGGAATGCTCCGAAATCTGATAGTCCGCTTTGGATTCCCATCGCCCAGTCCAGTCTTCCTTTTTTGTAGGTTCGTGAAATCCAACCGATGCCTATAGGATGGAAAAACGATGTTGCAAACCGCATGAAGAATATAAAGAGAAGGAGTGTAAGATACCCGGTGCTAAAGGTGAGTAACACAAGGGAGATGCTTGTTAGGAAAAGCCCGGTGAGTAAAAAGGAATTGACGTTTTTTCCGTCCGCTAATCTGCCTAAGAGAAGTTGGGCGATCAGGGTGATGAACAGTCCACCGCCCGTGATGATTCCGATTTGTGTATAGTTTAATTGAAACAATTGCTTAAAGATCGGGAAGAGAATGGAGATGACTGCAATCGAGGCATCGTTAATCGCATGGATGAGGCTGACCGTTGAGAGGATCCGTCCCTGTTGTGACATACTTTGGACGGGGATATTTGCTTTCTGGTTATATCCTTTCCCTTACAAAAAAAGGGGGGGAAAACATAAACAGTGTTACGTAATACATCTACGTATGTCATCACCAGTGGTTTTTGGAATCTATGGGAAATCAGATTCGGGAAAAACAACACTTGTTGTACAGCTTGTCAAGCAACTTATTCAGGGAGGATACAGGATTGCGACTGTGAAGCGGACAAACAAAGGCATTTCGATGGATACAAAAAAAAAGGATACTTGGCGACATCATGACGCAGGTGCGTCTCTTGTCGTGTTCTCTTCCAGCTGTGAGACAGATTTTCTGCTTCATGAACAAATGGATAGTGCTGGTATAATCAGAAGAATCTCTGATTTGAAAGACATTGACGTTGTCATCATCGAAGGAGCTGATGACCCCGCCATTCCCAAGATACAGATAGGGACTGGGCGAAAACGAAGCAACACCATAGCTAATTATGATGGAAATGCCCAAGAGATACTGACCCTTATCAAAAAGGAAATTCAAAAAACCTTACCACCTCATCTTCGCATCACTATCGACGGAAAGACTATACTACTTTCTGAATTTCCAGAGCAGATCATCACAAACATGATACTAGCCATGCTTCGCTCTCTGAAAGGAGTTCAGGACATTCGAGATGTACACATTGAACTGAAGCATTAAAAAAAAATATTGGGCCGCTCTTGATTGATTTTACTTGCTCATGACTATAGAAAATCAGGTTAAATCTTTATACCTCCTTTTATTTCATTTTTTTATGAAGCATAGGGCACCTGTGTTGACGGTTGATGGAATCATCATTAAAGAACAGTCGGTGCTTCTTGTGCAACGGAAATATGAGCCATTTCGAGATCACTGGGCTTTACCTGGTGGTTTTGTGGAGTATGGCGAAAAAACAGAGGATGCTGTGATTCGTGAGGTTTTTGAAGAAACAGGCTTAAGAGCGAAAATAAAACTCCTACTTGGGGTGTACTCTGACCCAAGTCGTGACCCCCGGGGGCATACCGTCACGGTGGCATATCTGTTGGAACAAGTCGGTGGAACGTTACAAGCGGGGGATGACGCAGGTAGTGTAAAGTTTTTCAAGGCTTATGAGTTACCAGCATTAGCATTTGATCATGCCCAGATAGTGATGGATGCATTCAAGAGGATTAACCATGGAATTTTGTCCTAAATGCAAAGTACTGATGCTCCCCAAAGGAGATTGTTTCGTCTGTAATAGCTGTGGGTTTGAAAAGAAGAAGCAGGGGATCTCAGTAGTTGTCGAAAAACAAAAAAAGAAAGAAACAGTGGTTTTAGAGAAGAAGATCGATATTCTGCCGAAGACACGTATTGAATGCCCGAAATGTGGAAATAAAGAAGCATATTGGATCTTACGGCAGACTCGAGCTAGTGACGAACCTGAGACAAGGATTTTTACATGCACCAAATGTGAGCACCGATGGCGCCAGTACTAACCATATTATTTTCTTCAGTATATCTGTTCGGTATGTGTCTTGCTTCCTAGAGGTATATAGAAAAGTATATTAACAATCGTTAACTAAGGATTCCTACAATGAAACAGAGAATAGATCTTTCTGAAATACATCAAAGCTTGATCGAAACCTTCGAGGAAGTTAAAAAAGCAGTCCAGAAAAACGAACGACGGTCACGTGCCGGTCTCATGCTAGGCCTTCAGGAAATCGGAGCGTCACTGGATGGTTTTATCGGAGCGTATTACCCTGTTGCCTCTAATATAATCATCCTTAACAAAACACCACTTCGTCGTATCCTACAAACTGATAAATCTCTTCTCAAACCCTACATCTTTCACGTACTCTTACACGAATATATCCATTCACTTGGATTTCTCGATGAAAAGACCACAGGACAAAAGACCTACGAAATCAGTAAAAATCAATTCGGTGAACATCATATCATCACGGAATTATCGACAAACATAAGGAAATTCTTCCCAAATCTTGTCTATCCTGTCCATGGATGGATTCCCCGGAAAGAAATACCGCAGATTGAACTGGTCCAAGGATTTGATTTTTCAAATACGATTCCTTACATCAACTGAAAAGACACACAAATAGAAAATTATATAAATACAGTAAAATAATAAAGATACAACTGAGCGGTCAAAAAGAGGTATCGTGATGTATAAAAAAACAATTCTTGCAACAACCATGGTCTTCCTTTT
>CAZLDE010000048.1:4453-9900 GCA_964558215.1 uncultured Thermoplasmatales archaeon | reverse complement strand
ATTGTATTGCCTGCGTGGACGAGCATGAGTGTTCAGCAGTTAAAAGATCAAGAATTTTCAGAGGTGACCTGGCACCGCTATTCAATGGAACACGCGATTTGTCCAGAAGAAATCCGTGATATGGGTCGATGGATATCGACTTTACTGATGCGTAAGGATTCATAAATGAGTATAGTAATAAAATGATTATAGTAATATTTATATGATAGATATTTATATTATAGAGATGGTGACAATCTATGAAGAGAAGGATCGTACTTGGGAGTATTATTGCTGTTTTTCTGATAGCCTTTGTTCCCCTAACAAATGCAATTCAGATTCAAACCATTGAACGAAAAGCAACAGAATCATACCCATCGTTTGAAACCATAAAAAATATGGATGCTGAAGAAATCGTTGTTTTTATCAATACACTTTCGCGGGATTACCCGGAAATTACAAAAAAATTCAATTCCCTAGTCAATACCATGGAAAACACACCCGTCTCATCCGCTTTAACACAAAAATTAACTGACCGCTCTGTTGCAAAGAACCAAGGGCAACAACGAAAGGATGATAATCAAACATTTCTTGAGAAAATCTTCTGGAAGATATTTAACTATCGAGTCTTCCGCGTGTATCTCAGTGCGCTTCTGTTTGTTTATTTCCAATCGAAATTCACACTCTGGCGGACGATGACCTGGGGCATCCGGCTTCTCCGTTGGGTTAAAATTGGAATCCTTCTGGGTATCATTGACCTTGAAAACCAGCCACCTCAGACGCCAGTCATTGGCTTCACACCCGATGAAACCAATAACACCTTGATGGTCACCTACACCAGTTCAGCAGATATTCTTTGGGATGATATTTCTGAGATAGGTGCGGGGAATTGTGATCCATTTCCTGAAGGCAACGTGACTACGGGTGATATGATAACGAATTGTACCGGAATCATCGTCCTACAATACCTCCCAACCTATGAGATACTGTATGTGTTTGAGTTTGATTAGGAAATAAATCAAGGAAAAAATTCCCAGTCAAATCCATGGTCATTGAACCGTTGTTTCTCTCTTTTCTTCTTTTAATAGTTAAATTTGGTAAGATGGCTGTAAAAATAAAGCAGACGATATGAGTGGATTTGATACACCGCTTTGAACAAAGGTTTTTAGCCAGGGGCAATATACGGCCGATGAATGCCGTTTCACCAGGATGTCGTAGAACTTATTCTCTCAAAAAAAATTAAGTCAAAAGACGAGCTGCATAAAACCAAAATAAAATTGTGTAAAAAATACAATCTTCGCACAATTCCTCGAGACAGTGAGATTCTTGCAAAACTACCAACTGACCGACTAGAAAATGGGGCAGCGCAGAACCTACTGCGCAAGAAATCGACTCGGACTCTCTCAGGAGTTTCAATCATCGCTGCTATGACTTCACCTGAGCAATGCCCTCATGGTAAATGCATCCCTTGCCCCGGTGGTCCTGAGCGTAACACCCCGCAGAGTTATACAGGTTATGAACCTGCAGCGATGCGTGCCTGTTGCAATAATTTTGATCCCTTTCTTCAGGTTCGTAGTCGAATAGAACAACTCCATGCGATTGGCCATGTGACTGATAAAGTTGACCTGATCATCATGGGAGGGACCTTTACTGCGCGGTTACCTGAATATCAACAATGGTTCGTGAAACGATGTTTTGACGCATTGAATAATCAGTGTTCAAGAACACTGGAGTATGCGAAAAAGAAAAACGAGACCGCTCCATCCCGATGCATTGGATTGACTATTGAGACGCGGCCTGACTGGTTCCGGTTACAACATGCTGATCATGCATTGTATGCAGGCGCTACCCGGGTTGAATTAGGTGTACAGACCGTGTTTGACACGATCTTATCTGAAATGAAACGAGGTCATACCGTTGCTGATTCAATTGCTGCGACTCGTATCGCGAAAGACGCAGGATTCAAGGTTTGTTATCACTTGATGCCTGGGCTCCCAGGGAGCACCGAAAAAAAAGATATTGAAGCGTTCCACGTACTCTTTACAGATGAAAACTTCAAGCCAGACATGATCAAAATTTATCCAACGCTAGTCATTGAAGGAACAAAGTTATATGATCTTTGGCAGCAAGGAGACTACACTCCGCTTTCGACTGAACAAGCATCTCTTCTCATCGCTCGTATTAAAAAGAATGTTCCAGAATGGGTTCGGATACAGCGGATACAGCGGGACATACCATCACAGGAAATTTGTACAGGTATCAAGAAAAGCAATCTTCGACAATATGTTGAAAAAGAAATGCAGAAACAAAGGACCGCCTGCAGGTGCATTCGCTGTCGTGAAATTGGGCATGTTTCTGTTGAAAAAACAAAACTGATGACTGACGATTCCCTATGCTTGGTTCATCGTCGGTATAAGGCAAGCAATGGCGAAGAATTATTTATCTCACTTGAAGATGAGCAGCAAGATGTCTTGGTTGGATATCTTCGGTTGCGTGACATCGTTAATCCCCATCGACCGGAGCTTCAGAGGGAACCCTGTATGATTATCCGAGAACTGAAAGTCCTTGGCCGTGAAGCATCTCTTGGAGAACGATCACCTGAAGCATACCAACACCGGGGTTATGGTAAAAAATTGATTATCGAAGCAGAACGTATCTGTTCTGAGGAGTTTGGGAAAAAACGTATCTTTGTGCTCAGTGGAGTTGGTGTGAAACCATACTATCGGAAAGTAGGTTTTTCCGATGAGGGGATTTACTTAGCAAAGACGATACTACCATGAACCTATTTTTTTGAAAAGATATTTAAACGCGCGTTGTTTTCTTCGTTTTACAACCAAGTTGGTTGGGGGAGAGTTATTGATGGCCGAATTCATTTGGCATTGGACAAAAGAAAATAAGAAGATATATACAACGCAAGTCGACCTTGCAGAACAGGCAATGAAAGATGGTTTTTTTGTTATGGGTGCCCGCTTACAACCCAATCAATCGCATCTGTAGAAAAAGGTATTTTTTTCCCTTTCTTTTCTTTTTTTTCATCTACGGAAGATTTTTATCTGTCTTTGTATTTCGCCATCTCACACTATGAATAAAGTGAATTATAATGACTTGTTGAAACGTGTCCATACTGCGACTGCAAAGGAACGTATCGACGATGATCGTTTTAAAGTACCAAAAGTTGATGTTTTCTATGAAGGAAACACGACTGTTCTGAAAAATTTTGATAAAATCATTGATGTACTGAATCGTGATGCAGATCATTTCCTAAAATTTTTATTAGGTAGCGTTGGAACCGCTGGTGACATCTCAAGCGGACGGGTTATTTTCCAGGGAAAAATCCCAATAAAGACGATTCAGGATAGACTTGATGAGTATGTTGATACCTATGTGATCTGTTCTGAGTGTAATCGGCCTGATACGCATTTGGTGAAAAAGGATCGGACACTTCTCATTCGTTGTGACGCTTGTGGTGCGTTTCGGTCTATTGGGTCCATGAAAAAGAGAAAAACAATTGTGCCGACCGAGGTTTTTAAGGAAGGGGAGACATACGAGCTGACTATAAAGGACATCGGCAAGCGTGGTGATGGTGTCGCTTTTTTTGACAAGTACGTTATTTATGTCCCTGGTGCAATCAAAGGAGCAACGGTGAAGGTGAAGATTGAAAAAATTTCCGGCACGGTCGCATTTGGGCATATTGTTTTATAGACCATAATTTTTCTTAAAAAAAAGCCATATAATTACGAGCGTTAGCATGTGCATTAGTACCTGCATAACTCTATGAATTAGTCAAAAAATTGTATCAATTTCCAGATAGAAACTGAGTTTTTTTTGGTAAAAAAATTTTGATGTTTTGTGCGTTGAAACAGACCTGAAAAATAGAAAGTTATATAAACAAAGCATGTATTCGTTTCTACGTTTGTCAGACAAAAGATGCCGTTTGACATTTGTCGACGTACAGAAGGTCGTACATTTGTCAGAAATATGACATCAAATTGACAGACAGGAAAATGTGAGGAGAACTATGGAAAACGACCGCATAACTATCCGATTACCTCAAATCGATCTCCGACAAATCGATGTTTTTATTCGGTTAGGGGAATTTTCAACACGATCTGAGGTAGTAAGGCATGCGGTAAAAGAATATATAGAGAACCATTCAAACCGTATTCTTGCAAAAGCCGATAAATTCAAAAAAATCCAGGAATTGGAAGCTGCGGCCGCTGCTATAGAACCTTACATGAAGAAGTAAAATCAAGGTAAAAGCAGGGGATGGGATGCACCCCTTTAGTGAAGGCCGTCCTTTTCGGACGGCCTTCCCAACTACCAGAATAGGAGGAACGAAGAAATGGCCGAAAATAGAATGCAGTCCTTTGTTGAGACTGCGATAGAAAATAAAATTAATGAGGAAAGCAAGCAAAAGATTGATGACGGACTATTTGGTGCTGCACGTATTGTTATTATTGGTTGTGGAGGTGCGGGGTGCAATACAATCACCAGACTTCACAAATTAGGTGTAAAAGGAGCAGATACCATTGCTATCAACACCGATAAAATCGCACTTGACCTCGTCGATGCAGATAAAAAACTTCTCATCGGCAAAAACTTAACACGAGGACTTGGTGCTGGTGGGTTCCCTGAGATGGGAGAGCGTGCCGCACGTGAATCAAGTCGAGAACTTGAAGAAATGTTACAAGGTGCAGATTTAGTGTTTGTCTGTGCTGGAATGGGTGGTGGGACAGGAACCGGATCTGCCCCTGTTGTTGCCGAGATTGCAAAGAAACTTGGTGCAATTGTCACCTGTATGGTTTCCACTCCGTTTAATGTGGAACGTGCGCGGTTAGTCAAAGCAGATGAAGGCCTTGATAAACTACGAGTCACTGCAGACAGTACCGTCGTCCTTGACAACAACCGGCTGATGGAATTCGTGCCGAACCTACCAATCAACCAGGCGTTCTCTGTCATGGATCAACTCGTTGCAGAGACGGTCAAAGGAATATCTGAGACAATCTCTGTTCCATCCTTGATTAACCTTGATTTTGCTGACATGAAAGCAGTCATGGATTCCGGTGGTCTCTCTGTGATGCTCTGGGGAGAAGCCGATGAGGATGCAGGGGTCGACACGATCGTAAAAGAGGCGTTAAATCATCCACTCCTCAACGTCGATTACCATGGTGCTCACAGCGCGCTTGTTCACATCACCGGTGGTCCGAACATGAGTTTGAAATACGTCCAGGAAGTGGCAAAATCCCTCACCGAGGATATGGATTGTTACTCCAACGTCATTCTTGGGGCTCGAGTAGATCCCGCCTTTGAGGGAAAATGCCGGGTCATGGCAATTATGACCGGTGTTCAATCACCGAACCTGCTGACCTCCCGACCTGAGCGCCGGACAAATCCGACCGCACCTGTTATCCCACAACGACGAGTAATGACAAACCCAAAAGTCGGAAACATCGACTTTGTTCGGTAAA
>CAZLDE010000048.1:0-4443 GCA_964558215.1 uncultured Thermoplasmatales archaeon | reverse complement strand
TTTTTTTTTTTTTTTTTTTTTTGTGTGTGTTTCCTTTTCTTTGATATTTTATTCTACGATTTGGAACCAATCTAAGTTTTATAGTACATGTAATATTCCATTCTACAATATGGGCCTATGAGGTAGTCTGGATATCCTTCCGGCCTTCGGAGCCGGATACTGGGGTTCGAATCCCCATAGGTCCGCTAATTTTTTAAGGAACCATTTCATAATATCATTACGAAATGAAGGGAGAATACGATGGTCGAACAAATTCAGATACGAAGCGTTTCATTTGATACGTCATTTTTATTAAAGACTGATTCAACCATTGATAGGGTCATCAAAGTACTGGCACGTGATTGTATCCCCTGTTTTGTTACCACAACGGTTGCCTCTGAACTACAACAGCTTAAGATCTGGGGTCGTATCACCGATGCGACCCATAAAAAGCGATAAAACGGTGGAAACAAGCCAAAGCGACTGTCATCGATTTTAAGAACCGCCTTCTATCCGATGCCCTGGGTCAAGCCTGTATCCACTCAATGCAGGATCATGGAGTTCCAGCGGACCATGTAGTAAACGACTGCACCATTCTTGTCTCTCTCTTAAAAAACGGTGTCGACCTCTTCCTTTCAGAGGATTTTCATTTCACCTCGGCGATCACAAAACAAGTCATCGCTGAAGTTAAACATGCTGCCTGTTCAGAATATTTTTTAATGTGCGATTCTCGAATGTACAGTGTAGATGCTCGAACCTTTATAGAAGCATACTCCAAAGGTACAATTGATATTGATATTGCACAATCGCGAATTAGACAGTACTCAAAAAATAAAACCAACGACCCACCAAGGTAAGGAAGGAGGGGAAAGGAGGCACACGTCACAGCGCCACACCGACGCAACGCAGCTACGCAACACCAGCGTCACTGGAAGACAAGAGCGCAGATCGGGAAGACAAGACCCAGCCGAACGTCGCCCTTCCTCACCACTCTTCTCTTCTGTCTTTTAAACTATTTAAACGCTTTGTGGCAAAATCTCAAAATGAAACAATACACTGACCAATGAATTATTAAATCCTGTTTCTATTGAGAACAATCCTTGGAGCATATGATGAGCATAAAGATAGGTTTCCTAGTCAACCCCGTTGCTGGGATGGGTGGACGCGTAGGCCTGAAAGGAACCGATGGAGTCCTTGACAAAGCTATCCAGTTGGGAGCACAGCCAGTCGCACGTCAAAAAGCAGAAGAAATGCTCCAGGAGTTTTCTGTATTATCTCCAAATCACCCTGATCTTATCTGGGTTACCTGCGAAGGTGACATGGGACGGACCGAGCTGGAAGCCACAGGCATGAAAAACATTCAGATCGTCTATGCTCCTACATCGAAAACCACCTCAGCTGAAGATACAAAGAATGCCTGTAAAAAACTACTCTCCCAGCAGATTGATTTACTTGTCTTCTGTGGGGGGGATGGAACCGCTCGGGACGTCTGCACGATCATCGATAAAAAAACTCCGATCCTTGGGATACCTGCTGGAGTAAAAATGCATTCAGGTGTCTTTGGCGTCAATACGAACGCAACAGCAAAAATGCTTCGTGACTTCATCACCAAACATCTCACCATTGGAGATGTCGAAATCATGGATCTCGATGAGGACCTCTACCGCAAAGGAATATGGAAGGTCCGCTTGTTCGGTATTGTAAAGGGGATAATCGAACCAACCTATATACAGGTTGGAAAAGCAGTGTTCGAATCGGTGACCGACGAGGAGGTAAAAGACGAGCTTGCAGAACATATCAAAGATGAACTCGAACGACATCCTGATTGGTTGTTTTTGTTCTGCTCCGGTGGGACCATTGATTATATCGCAAAAAAACTTGGCATAAAGCACACCTTGTTAGGTATCGATGCTGTCTACAAGAAACACCTCGTTGGAGAAGATGTCAATGAGCAACAAATTCTAGCACTCCTGAAAAAATATCCAATGGTAAAGATTCTCCTTAGTCCGATTGGAGCACAAGGTTTCATCCTTGGTCGTGGGAACCTCCAGCTCAGCCCTGCGGTTATCAACAGAGTAGGAATTGAAAACATCATCGTTGTTTCGACCCCTTCAAAACTTATACATACCCCTGTTTTACGTGTAGACACGGGAGATAAAAAACTTGACGGCCTCTTTGCGAAACAAGGGTATCTTATGGTCGTTATCGGATATCGTCTTAGCAGGGTCGTAAAACTACAAACCAACAGCTTTTAATATAAGAATCATATTTCCAGACCCCCTTGCGGGGATTGTTATACTTGGAGGTACTATGATGACACAAATTACAAAACGAAACCCGAATCAATTTTTAAAAGATGAATACAATGAACTTGTAAAAAATCATTTTGAATGGAATATCCGAATTCTTGAGAGCGGATCGACACCTCATTCGATTGTCAACGGTAAAGAAGTCATTATGATGTGTTCGAATAACTATCTTAACCTCAGTAATCATCCACGACTTATCAAAGGAGCCATCGATGCTGCAAAAAAATATGGTGCTGGTTCTGGCTCTGTCCGAGCGATTGCAGGTACCCTGAAAATCCATACTGAAGTGGAAAAACGACTTGCGCGTTTTAAGCGAACGGAGTCTGCACTTATCTACCAAACTGGTTTTGCAGCAAACTCCGGTCTGATTCCTCAACTTGTTGGCGAGGGGGATATTGTCATAAGCGATGAGCTGAACCATGGAAGCATCATCGATGGTGTCCGGCTTACCAAAGCAGATCGTGCGATTTACAAACATCGGGATATGGGCGATCTCGAAAAAGTACTCGCAGCTGCTGATAAGAAATATCATCGTATCCTCATCATCACCGATGGTGTCTTTAGCATGGATGGAGATATCGCTCCAGCGGATAAGATTGTAAAACTCGCTAATGAGTTTGGAGCGATGACCTACGTCGATGATGCTCACGGAGAAGGTGTGATCGGGGAAGATGGACGTGGAATTGGTGCCCATTTCCATATCGAGGGAAAAATCGATGTCGAGATGGGTACGTTTAGTAAAGCCTTCGGTGTTGTCGGTGGTCTTATCGCAGGTAGTCAAGATCTTGTGAACTTTGCCTATAATAAATCACGGACATGGTTGCTTTCGGGTTCACATCCACCCGCTGTTTCTGGTGCTCAGCTCGCTGCGATTGATGTCTTGGAGACAGAACCTGAGCATGTAAAACGTCTCTGGGATAATACAAGATATTTTAAAAAGGAATTAAACTCCTTGGGGTTCGACACAGGTGGAAGTGAAACACCTATCACTCCAGTCATTGTCGGTGATTCAGGGAAAGCAAAAGAGCTCAGCAACCGATTATTCGATGAAGGTGTCTTTGCCCTCCCGATCGTGTTCCCAATGGTTGCACGTGATAAGGCTCGGATACGAACCATGATGAACGCAGGGCTCACAAAGAAGGATTTGGATTTCGCTCTTAATAAATTCGAAAAATTAGGCAAAGAATTACAAATAATTTAAATGCAAACGAGGCGGTCACATTTCGTTGACAGTCTCGCATAACCCCTCCACAAAGTATAAATAAAAGATACGAGATTCGTTACCCAGTGTTTTTCTGGTGTTTACTGGAGAGTAATTTATGACAGAAGATTTAAAGAAAACTGGTACCACCATCCTTGGCATGGTATGTAAAGACGGTGTTGTAATAGCAACAGAACGAAGAGCGACAATGGGAACACTCATTGCCCATAAGTCTACAAGAAAACTTTATCAAATCGATAACCATCTCGCCCTTGCGACTGCGGGGCTTGTTGGTGATTTGCAGGTACTGTCTCGGTATCTGAGTGCAGAAACAAAGTTATACAGCCTAAAAAGAGACGCAGAGATGTCTGTTCAAAGTGCAGCTACACTGATGTCCAATATCTTAAACTCCCGGAAGTTCTATCCCTACTATGTACAATTGATACTCGGCGGATGGGATTCCTCAGGAGGACATGTGTATTCATTAGATGCAGCTGGCGGTTCTATCCCTGATAAATACACTGCTGGAGGCTCTGGGTCACCCTACGCGTTTGGTGTTCTGGAGGATTCCTTTAAAGATGATATGACGATAAATGATGGTATAGACCTTGCGTTACGAGCGATTACCGCTGCAATGGGCCGAGACTCCGCCTCAGGAAACGGAGCTGATGTCGCGGTGATTACTGAAAAGGAATTTAAGATGGTACCTGAGGATGAAATTAAAAAGCGGTTGCAAAAGATGGGGAAGTAGTTTATCCGTTTTCTCAGAGGAAACGTATAACCAATAGAATAAGCGTATAAAGTCCGTTTTACAAGCGTTTAAGAAAGGTAGAATATGACCGTTGATGATGTTTTAGCAGAAATTCGAGGCAAAATACGAGGTTCAATACCTGCAAGTGTTGATATCTCCGAAGTTGAATTTGAAGGGGCGCTTCTGGTTATTTACACCAAGAC